>CAUJGH010000531.1 GCA_963169575.1 Myxococcota bacterium
GCTGATCATGCACATCGACGAGGCGCCCTGGGTTCGCGGCGGTCCGCGCAGCGAGGGCGGTGAGGGCGGCGAAGCAAGCCATCCGGACGGCGGCGGCCAGCTCGTCGGCGACCTCGAGAAGGGGCCCTGGGTCCACATCAACTGGCTCCCGGGCGACCTCGTTGCGCCGCCCCATAGCCACGACCACGACGAGGTCATGTACGTCCTCGAGGGCGGCTTCTCGATGGGTCGGCGGCGCTGTGGCCCCGGGACGGTCGTCTTCCTCGAGGCGGGAACGCAATACGGCTTCACGGTCTGGCCCGAGGGCGTGCGCTTCCTCAACATCCGATCGGGCCTCGCGCGTTATGCGGAGGCCGGCAAGGAAGCGACGAATCCCTACGCGGAAGCGCAGGGCGCCGAGCGCAGCGAAGACTAGTCGACCGCGCCGGCTTTCTTCCGGGGCCGGCGGGGTTCGCCCGAGCTCGTCGCGGTTCGCTCGGGACTGCACGTGGCGAGCTACGGCGAGGAGGAGCAACGCCGCAGATGGGCCGCCGCCGCAAGCGCCGCGACCGAGACGATATTTTCACAGCCTCTCAGTCGGCGACCCCGAAGAGCCGCCGCGCATTGCCCGAGAGGATCGCGGTCTTCTGGGCGTCCGAGAGGGAAGAGGCCTCGATCTGCGGCAGGAGATGGCTGATCCGCCGGCCGACGGGATGCGAGTAGAGGTCCGTGCCGAAGACGACCCGCTCGGCGCCGAAGCGCTTCGCGAACTCCTCGATGAAATCGAAGTTGTAGGAGAGGCTCGTGTCGAAGAGGATGTTCGGCGCGACCTCGGCGATGAAGGAGCATTCGCGCGTCGCCTCGAAGGAGCCGAAGGCGTCGAGGGCGAGAACGGGCGTCTCGGGAATCGAGCGCGCGAGCACGGCGAGCTTCCAGAGCGCCTCCTCCGGCGTCTCGTTCATCGCATGGATCACGGGGACGAGGCCCAGCTCGGCCATCTTCTCCACGTAGGCGAGGATGAAGCGGCTATCGAGCGAGACGCCCTGGAAGCGCGTGTGGAAGCTGATGCCGGCGAGACCGAGCTCCCGCTTGCAGCGCTCGAGCTCGGCGAAGCAGGCGTCGCCATAGGCGGGCTCGACGATCCCGACGGCGGCGGGAAAGCGGGTCGGCAGGCGGTCGCGGTAGCGCGCGATGAGATCGTTCTCGGCCATCGTGTCCGGCAGGCCGCGGGGGCGGAGGTAGCCGTGGCCCGGAATCACGATCGCCTGGTCGACACCGCCCGCGTCCATGATCTCGAGACGACTCGCGAGCTCGCGGTCGGCGGGCGACGGCGCCGCGGCGGAGGGGGTGGACGCGGAGGACGCGGCTCCGCGGGAACCGTCGTCGATCGGGCCGCCGAGGGCGAGGAAGGCGCTGCCGACGTGGTGATGGACGTCGAGGACCCGGAATCGCCGTTTCGTCTCGCTCAAGCCCGGTCCTCGCTCGTTCGGTTCGAGGCAGACTCTGCCCCCCGTTCGCTCGTTCTCCCGTTCGTCGCATCCCTCGCATTCGTCGCGTCCGCGGGGACGAGCCGGACGCGCAGTGTGCGCGGCCCGAGCGCCCAGAAGACCGGGTTCGGGTCGAAGACGTAATCGGGCGCGAGCTCGATCCGCTGGACCCGATCCAGCAGCGTCTCGAGGGTGACCTTCGCCTCCATGCGGGCGAGGAAGGCGCCGGGGCAGACGTGGGGCCCCGCGCCGAAGGCGACGTGGTCGCGCGGGCGCGGGCGGTCGAGGCGGAAGACGTCGGGCGCGTCGAAACATCGCTCGTCGCGGTTTGCGGAGGCGAGGCTGTAGAGAACGCGGTCGCCCTTCTCGACGGGGACGCCGTCGACGTCGATCGCTCCGGTACAGGTCCGGGCGAGCAGCTGCACGGGCGAATCGAATCGCAGCGATTCCTCGATCGCGTTCGCGATCAGCGCCCGGTTCGCGCGCAGGGCGGCGTAGCGGGCCGGGTCCTCCGCGAGGCGGTAGATCAGGTTGCCGAGCAGGTTTCGCGTCGTCTCGTTGCCGGCCACGATGAGAAAGATCGTCTGGGTCAGGACCGCGCGGTGCGAGAGGCGCTCGCCGTCGACCTCGGCCCGCAGCAGGCGCGTGATCATGTCGTTCGGCGGCGTCGCGGCACCGAGCCGCTCGTCGATGCACGACTCGAGGTAGGCCGTGAACTCCGGATGCAGGTCGGCGATCGGCGCGTTGAGGGCGTCGGTCTGGCTCTGGCGCTGCAGGATCTCGTCGGACCAGCGCGCGAATTCGTCGATGCGGTCGTTCGGGATGCCGAGCACCTCGGCGATCACGGCGCTCGGGGTCCGCCGCGCGAACGTCTCCATGATCTCGACCTCGCCGCGCTGCCGGCAGACGGCGAGTGATTCTTCGAGGCGATCGTTCGAATAGCGCCGGACGAAGGGCTCGACCTGCGAGGCGTGGTTGTAGGCGAGGGCCGAGTTGAAGAGCTTGCGGATCTTGCCATGGCGGGGCTCGGGGATCGCGGCGAGCAGCGTATCCTCTTCCTTCGATTGGCCGACGTCGCCGAAGCTGCCGACGAAATGGTCGACGCTCCGCAGGCCCTGCAGGACCGCTTCCTGACGCACGAAGAAGGTCTGCCCGCTTTCGACCTTCGCGGCCGTGCCCTGCGTGCGGAGCTGGGCGAAAGCGGCGTACCGGTTCTCGGAGCTCGAGTCGAAGGGATCGACTTCGGCGGCGGCGGGTTCGACGGGCGCGGCGATCTGCGGGCTGGACATCGGAGACCTCAGCTCCGCTTCGCGAGGAGCGCGGCGACGTCGGACTCGATCGCGGTGCCTTCGAAGAAGCGGGGGTTCGAATCGGTATAGAAACGGGCGGCGTTCTCGAAGGTGAAGGCGCGGAACGGGTCGCGGCCCAGGCGGCCTTCTTCGACGAGCTCGAAGGCTTCGTGCAGGACGCCCCGCATGTCGGGGACGTCCCAATGGCCGACGTCGGAGCCGAAGATCGCCTGCAGCGGCGCGCCGCCCGGGATCGAGGCGGTCTCGAAGGCGTGGTGGACCAGCGGATCGTCGGCTTCGCAGCCGAAGAAGAAGTTCGGGACGAAGCGCTTCGGGATGTCGTCCTCGCTCTCGAGGCCGCAGGCTGCGAACTCGTCGACGATCCCGCCGCCCTCGGCGTTCGAGCCGAAGGCGAGCTGCTGGATGTCGGGGCCGGACGACGCCATCTCGGCGAGCTTCGCGCCGTAGCGCTCGAAGAGCTCGTTCCAGACGCCGCGGTCGAAGCTCGCGGGGTCGTAGTGGCGGATCGCGACGGGGTTGCGTTTTTCGTAGTGGCCGACGAGGTCGTGCAGCAGGCGGACGGCCCAGGACGCGCCGCCCTCGAGCAGCGCGATGCGGAGCTTCGGGAAGCGACGGGTCACGCCGCCGAGGAAGAGCGAGCGGCAGAGCGCCTCGGCGGGCGTCGCGAAGAAGCCGAGATGGTTGAACATGTAGTTCGAGGGCGAGCGATGGCCGTCCCAGCCGACGGCGCCCGAATGGGCGGCGGGCGAGATGCCGAGATCGAGACAACGCTGCCAGAAGGGGTCGTAGTCGTAGGGCGAGTCGAGGCCGAAGGAATCCGCCCAGCTCGCCTGCGCCGGGACTTCGCCGCCCAGCGCCGCGACGGATTCGATCGGGCGACGCACGAAGCTCGCGATCAGCGCCGCCTTGAAGCCGAGCGTCTGGACGGCGTACTCGAGCTCCGAGATCGCCTCCTCCGGCGTCGTCATCGGGATCACCGCGACCGGCGCGAGCCGCCGCTCCGTTCCCTGGAAGACCTCCGCGAGGAACTGATTCAGCGCGCGACAGCAGGCGCGCCGCAGCTTCACATCCGGAATGTCGAAGACCGGAAGCCCCATCGACGAGTAGACGACGCTGAAGTCGAGACCGAGCTCCTCCATCCGCTCGGCCATCAGGTTCGGCATGCTCGCCGTCGCGAAGTCCCGCGTATTGCGGGCGGGCACGGCCCACCACGACGGCCGCACGGCCCGCCGCCGGAGCCGCTCCTCCGGCGAGAGCGCGCCCCACATGCCCGAGCCCGGATCGAACAAGCGAGCGAAGAAGCGCGAGAGATCGTCGGCGACGCCCGCCTTCTGGAAGTAGGGGATGAGGGCCGGGAGGTATTCGACCGTATGGCCATCGGCGTCGAGGATCGGATGGTCGAGGCCGGCGCGGATCGCGCGGGCAGAGTCGGTCGACATGCGGAATTCCTCCTCAGGGGTCTTCGGGGCTCTCGTCTGCGCTCGGATCGTCCTATCGTAACCCACGGATTCCGCGTTTTTCGGCTCGTTTTCCGACTCGTCCAGCGACTCTTTTCTCGGCAAGGAGGTCGATCATGCTGCTCGAAGGTAGGACCGCGATCGTTTCCGGGATCGGCCCCGGAATGGGGCGCGACATCTCGCTCCGGCTCGCACGCGAAGGCGCAGACATCGCGATGGGCGCCCGCAGTCGCGCCAGCCTCGAGGCCGTCGCCAAGGAGGTCGAGGCGCTCGGCCGCCGTGCCGTCTGGCTCGAGACGGACCTGACGAAGGTCGACGCGGGCAAGCGCCTCGTCGACTTCGCCGCCGCGGAGCTCGGCCGCGTCGACGTCCTCGTCAACAACGCCTTCCATACGGGCACGATGACGCCCTTCGAGAACGACGACCTCGAGACGGGCTGGCGCGAGACCCACGAGGTCAATCTCTTCGGCACGCTCCGCATGACGCAGGCCGTCCTGCCCGTCATGAAGGCGCAGAAGAGCGGCTCGATCGTCATGATCAACACGATGACGATCCGCACCGTCAATCCGGGCTTCGCGGCCTACGCGAGCTCGAAGGCCGGCCTCGAGGCGGCGACGCGCGGGATCGCGCGCGAGGTCGGGCCCTACGGCATTCGCGTCAACTCGGTCATGCCCGGCTACATCTGGGGCCCGTCCGTGAAGGGCTATCTCGAGGCGCGCGCGAAGAAAGAAGGGCGCTCGTACGAATCCGTCCATGCCGAGATCGCCTCGGCGATCCCGCTCGGGCGCATCCCGGACTCCCACGAGATCTCGGGCGCCGTCGTCTTCTTCGCATCGGACCTCGCGTCCTGCATCACGGGGCAGTCGCTCGACGTCAACGGCGGACAGGTGATGTGTTAGGCCGCGCCCGTCAGATCGCGCGCTCGGCGCGGGCGCGCGCGATCTCGTCCGGCGAGAGCGCGAGCCAGTCGCGCAGGACCTGTTCGGTATGCGCCGAGAGGGCCGGGCCGGGATGCGTGATCCGGCCCGGAACGGCGCCGAGCTTCGGTGTCGGCGAGACGAGGTGGAGCGCGCCGAGGGCCGGGTCCTCGAAGGTCGTGAGGCTCTCTCGCGCGCGAACATGGGGGTCGCGGGCGACCTCCGCCAGATCGTGGACCTCGCCGACCGGGACGCGCCGGGCGCGGAAGGCGGCGAGGACCTCGTCGCGATCCCGCTCGGCGATCCAATCCGCGACGAGCGCATCGAGCTCGTCCGCGACGCGCAGCCGCGCAGCCGAGCGCCCGTAGCGTTCGAGGTCCGCGGGGCCGCTGCGACCGATCGTCTCGAGCACGCGGACGGCCTGGGCGTCGGTGGTTCCCGAGAGCGCGATCCAGCGATCGTCGCGGCAGCGGTAGAGATTGCGCGGGACACCGCCTTCGACGCGGCTGCCATTTCGCCGTGGACCTGCGTCCTGGCCGTCCCAGGTCGCGAAGGGCAGGCCGAGCAGCTGCAGGATCGGCTCGTACATGCTGACGTCGACGTGTTGGCCTCGCCCGCTCCCGCCGTCGCGGCGATCCCGCCAATAACACGCGAGCAGCGCGCCGATCACGCCGGAGAAGCCCGTCATCGCGTCGCCGAGCGGCAGCGAGGGGAGGATCGGCGGACCGCCGGCCTCGCCGTTCATGTGGGCGAAGCCGGCGAAGGCCTCGGCGAGGGCGCCGGCGCCGGGCTCGCTCGCGCGCGGGCCGGTCTGGCCGTGACAGCTGACGCTGACGACGACGAGCCGCTTCTGGATTGCTGAGAGGGAGGCGTAGTCGCAGCCCCAGCGCTCGCGCAGCGCGGGCGTCAGGTTCTCGACGAGGACGTCGGCCTCGCCGACGAGTCGGCGGAAGAGCCGCTGACCTTCGGCGCCGTCGAGGTCGAGGGTGATCGCCCGCTTGTTGCGCGAGACGAAGGCCCAGGCGGGCGAGCCCTCGCCGCGGCGGACGCCGATCTGGCGCAGCGGATCGCCGGAGGGCGGCTCGATCTTGACGACGTCCGCGCCGAAGTCGCCGAGCATCGCGGCGATCTGGGGCGCGGCGAGCAGCGTCGTCAGGTCGAGGACGCGCAGACCGGCGAGGGCGGAGGGAGGCGGAGTCGGGGCGCTCGGATCGGGCATCGCGCGAGCTTAACACCGCCGCCAGCGAGACCGGGCGCATCACGGCGGAGCGATGGATCGGCGTTGCTGCGCCTCGCGGGCGATCCCCGATCGGCAGCCTACGAGGGCGGCACGACGACTGCGCTCTGGACCGGATCGGCGGCCTTCGACTGCAGGATCCGGGCCTCGAGCGCCGGCGCGAGCTCGACGGTCTCGAGCCATTGGCGGGCGGCCTCGGGATCGATCTTCATCCAGCCGACGCCGACGGCGGCGAGCAGGCGCTCGCGCAACTCCGGATCCTTCGTCCGATCGGCGAAGGCGAGGGCACCTTGCGGATCGACCGTGGCCGTGCCCGTCAAATAGCGCTTGAAGACGGGCTCGAGAACGGGGCTCGGCTCCTGCAAGAGGAGCCACTCGCCGGCCTCGTCCGCATGGGCGTTCCGGAAGCTGATCCAGACGCGCATGATGATGCCAGCGCGCTCCGGCGAGTCGGGCAGACTCGCCGCCCATTCCATCGCCGCCGGTCCGTCCTGGACGCCCCAGGAGAACGCCAGATGGCGCAGGACGCCCGCGCCGTCCCGGCCCTGGCCGTGCTCGAGCCCCCACGCCTTCGCGCGCTCGATGTCGTGCTTCAGGAGCGCCTGGCCGAATCGGGCGAGCATCTCCTGCTGCACGCTCGAGCCGAATTCCTCCTGCTTCGGGATGGACTCGATGAATTGCTCGGTGGCGTCGATGCCGCGGTGCTCGATCGAAGTCTCGATCAAACGCTGGATGGCGCCGGCGCGCGGCATGACGGGCAAGGCGTTGATCAAGCCGTAGAGGGGGCCGATCTCGGTCGAGCCGGGCCGGTCCCACCAATGCTCGACGCGGATCCGGGCGGCCTCGACCCCGCCACGATCGGGATTGGGGGGAAGACTGGCAGCCGCCTCGGCGGCACGCAGGGGATCGCTCCCCGTCCAGGCCCGGATGACCTCCCGGAGCCAGGGATGCCGGTTCGGCCAGCCGGGATCCACCCGGCCCGCAAAGGCCGCCTGCGGATCGGATTTCGCCCACCACGATGCGAAGAGGATCTCCGCCATCTCGTCGAGTGCGAGCCCCGATCCGTCCGGCTTCGCGATCTCGGCGCGCAGCCGGTCCGCCCAGGCAGGATCCGCCGAAGAGAAGAAGTCGACCAGGGCCTGCGCCCGGGCGTGGGGATCCTCGATCGCGAGGATCTCCGCGAAGGCGGTGACCGGATCGGCGGGGAGGGCAGGGGCCCCGCGCTCGCCCTGGCGACCCGGGAGGACGACCCAGGCGATGGCAAAGGCCAAGAGGGCCACGAGTGCGTGACTGATGATCGGATGGACCTTCATGCGATTTCTTCCTCGACGGATGCCCCGAACGAAACGGGACGGGTGGTCTTCGACCACCCGTCCCTCATTCGTACGCTATCCCGTCGGACGTTAGCGCTGGCTTGCGCTTCGTCGCCGGGCGAGGCCGACGAGCGCCCCCGCACCGACGAGCAGCCCGATCGCGCCAGCCGGCTCCGGCACCTGGAGCTTCATGCTCAGGTGGGTGACGCGGTCGAAGGCGTTCCCGCTGTCGGGATCCACCGAGATCGCACCGCCGACCAGCACGATGTTGCGCGCCGTGCCGACGACCGAGTCGTCCCCCATGCGGGTGAAGAAGAAGCCGTCACCGAACGCCAGCGCCACGCGCTCGGGGTTGAAGGGCGTGCCGAGTGCCGTCGTCTCGTCGGAGAAGGGGAAGAAGTCCGAGCCCGAGATCGTGCCCGTCGTCATCTTGAAGCCCCAGCCCAGGCCTGCCCCGTCCACGCCCGTGTCGGTGCCGCAGTTGTTGCCCGGGCCGATGATGACCGGGAAGGGGCCACCCGCCGGCGGGATGCCCATGAACGTCTTGCCGACGCCGATCGTACCGACGCCGTTGGCGCAGCCGAAGGTCGACTGCACCGCGCCATTGGCATTGAGTCGTGCGAGGAGCCGGGGGCCGTTGTTGCCGGGATTCGGGGTGAACTCGAAGTTCGGTCGACCGCCCGTCCAGGCCTGCATGTTCGTCATCCACGAGCGCTCCACCTGGGCGTTCGGCGCCATCGGCGTCGAGGGCGCCTGCGGCACGCGCCAGACGTTCGAGTTCGCATTGCGGAGAACGAGCAGGGTGCCACCGAAGTGGTTCGCTCCCGGGGCGTTGTTGACCGCCAGGCGCTTGGCGCGGTTGCCCGCACCGGGATTGTTGTAGGCCAGGCAGTCCCAGTTGCCGACCTTGTTTCCGACCGTGCCCGGTGCCGGATTGCCCGGGTTGTGGGCGAGCGGGGGGCAGAAGCTGATCGCCGTGCCCGCGCCACTGGCCGTACAGCCGGGGCCGGGGCATTCGGCGAGGGCGCCGCCGCCGTTCATGAAGGTCGCTGCCTCCTGGACGGACATGAAGGTCTTGATGGTCTGCCCCACGTTGGGGAACGCCGGGAAGTCGCGGAAGCGGCCGCCCTGGAAGTTCATCTGGTTGGCCATGAGCGTGATCTGGCGGCCGACGAACGTGCCGCCCGTCGCACCCGCGACCTGCACCGTCTGGAATCCGGCGGTCGGCGGGTACGCGCCGATCTTGCGGCCGAACACACCCGGACCGGCCTCGAAGGCGAAGGGCTGGGTGGTCGAGGGGTTCTGGATGCCGAGCGCGCCGACCATACCGCGCGTGGCTGCGCCGGCGCCGCCGGCCGTCAAAAGGAGTCCGATCGCGCTCGCACCGGCGATCGAGGACCGGAGCCAGTTCTTGTGCTGCTGCATTCTGGGTATTCCTTGCTTCACTGCTAGGCCCGGCTCGGGTCCCGGGCACGCTTGGACTTCTTGATCCGATTCGAGTGTCAGCCAGTCCATCTCATCCTGCGCCGGTCGACTCGACGATCGAATCCCGGCGTACGAATGGGAGATCCTTGCTGGAGAACTCGATCACCGCGGTTCTGTCGAGTGCGCTCCGGATCGACTTGTCCTGTCCACTGGACAGGAAGAGTCGCCGCGGCGAGCCCCACAGCGGTCCTTCCACCCTACATGGGCGAATCGGGAATGTCTATGAAATTCTGACTCGCCGCCCACTTCGGCCGTCTTCGGGTGGGATCGCCAGGTGGGCAAGGCAGGTGGGCAAGGCGCGGCGCACCCGTGGTTGACCGGGTCGCGGCCGACGTTTCGGGGGCTGCGGACCCGTCCTGGTGCCCGGCGGGGAAGGGAAGCCGATCTTCCGGGTCCCGATCGGCCGTTCTGCTCCGACCGCCCAGGCCATAGGAGACGCCCGGCGGGACGGGCGGCCCACGGCCACCCGTCCCTGATTCGGACGCAATCCCGTCGGACTCAGCCCCGGCTTGCCCCTCGTCGCCGGGCGAGGCCGACGAGCGCCCCCGCACCGACGAGCAGTCCGATCGCGCCGGCCGGCTCCGGCACCTGGAGCTTCATGCTCAGGTGGGTGACGCGATCGAAGGCGTTCCCACTATCGGGATCCACCGAGATCGCTCCGCCGACCAGCACGATGTTGCGCGCCGTGCCGACGACCGAATCGTCCCCCATGCGGGTGAAGAAGAAGCCGTCGCCGAACGCCAGCGCGACGCGCTCGGGGTTGAAGGGCGTGCCGAGTGCCGTCGTCTCGTCGGAGAAGGGGAAGAAGTCCGAGCCCGAGATCGTGCCCGTCGTCATCTTGAAGCCCCAGCCCTGGCCCGGATTGTCGACGCCCGTATCGGTACCGCAGTTGTTGCCGGGGCCGATGATGATCGGGAAGGGGCCACCCGCCGGAGGGATGCCCATGAACGTCTTGCCGACGCCGATCGTACCGACGCCGTTGGCGCAGCCGAAGGTCGTCTGGACGGCGCCGTTGGCATTGAGGCGTGCGAGCAGGCGGGGGCCGTTGTTGCCCGGATTCGCGACGAACTCGAAATTCGTTCGGCCGCCCGTCCAGGCGAGGTTCATGAGCGACATCCAGGAGCGCTCCACCTGGGCGTTCGGTGCCATCGGCGTCGAGGGCGCCTGCGGCACGCGCCAGACGTTCTGCGCCGTATTGCGCAGCACCGTGAATGTCCCGCCGAAATGGCTCGCGCCCGGGGCGCTGTTGATGGCGAAGCGCTTGGCGCGGTTGCCCGCACCGGGATTGTTGTAGGCCAGGCAGTCCCAGTTCCCGACCTCGTTTCCGACCACGCCCGGTGCCGGATTGCCCGGGTTGTGGGCGAGCGGGGGACAGAAGCTGATCGCCGTGCCCGAGCCGCTGGCCGTACAGCCGGGGCCGGGGCAGTTGGCGAGGGCGCCGCCGCCGTTCATGAAGGTCGCCGCCGAGTGGACCGACATGAACGACTTGGTCGTCTGGCCGACGTTCGGAAACGCCGGGAAGTCGCGGAAGCGGCCGCCCTGGAAGTTCATCTGGTTGGCCATGAGCGTGATCTGGCGGCCCACGAAGGTGCCGCCCGTCGCACCCGCGACCTGCACCGTCTGGAATCCGGCCGTCGGCGGATACGCGCCGATCTTGCGGCCGAACACCCCGGGCCCGGCCTCGAAGGCGAAGGGCTGGGTGGTCGAGGGGTTCTGGATGCCGAGCGCACCGACCATGCCGCGCGTCGCTGCGCCGGCGCCGCCGGCCGTCGCCAACAGGAGTCCGATCGCGCTCGCACCAGCGATCGAAGCTCGAAGCCAATTCATGTACTGCTGCATTTTGGGCCTTCCTTGCTTCGCAGCCAGGCCCGGCTCAGGTCCCGGGCCCACTGGCCTCGAAGGATTCCTCAGCGCCGTCCACGACGACCGATTCGACGTTCGAATCGGAGGGCGCGGATGCGGACTCCTCGTTCGAATTCTCGTTATTCGCGTGCTCGATCGCTGCCGCTCGACGAAGCAGGCATCGGTCCGATCTGTCCCTTCTGGGCAGCCCGGACCGGTCCTTTCGACGAGCCCAACGACGATGCAATCACCTTACGATGGAACTCCGGAGGATGTCTACAGAATTTTGTTTCGGCCCCAGATTCATTCGCCGGCCGTCTCTTTCGGTGTGGTTTCCACATGGTCTGCGGCACCCAGTGGGGAAGATGCATCGACCTTCCGGTTCGGGATCGGCTTGCCCTCGGCGAAGGCCCGCGCGAGGACCTGAGCTCGTTCCTTCTCTCCGCGAGCTTCGTGGACCGCAATCAGGAGGGCTTCGGCGGGCTTGCCGCCTCCGAAGAGGACGCCGCGTTCTGCATGATCGAGCGTGACGTCGTCGTGGATGCCCCGGGCGCTCCGGTAGGCAGCCAGGGATCGCGCGGCTTCCGCGTCCCAGGGATGTTCCTTCAAGAGGTCGGTCCAGCGGCGTTCGGCCTCCGCGGCGTCGTCGGATTCGGCAGCCAGGCGGGCGGCGCGGCGGGCGGCTTCGGGCGATTCCGGGTTTGCCCTGGTCGCCCGATCGTAGGCCTCGAGGGCAGCGCCGGTTTCGCCCGCCCGTTCGTGGATCCGCCCGAGGCCCTCGAGCGCCCGCCCGTTTCGGGGATCCAGCTCGAGGACTGCCTCGAAGGCCTGACGCGTCGCCTCGGGCGCGCTGCCCTTCGCCTCGAGCAGGGCGGCGTGGGCTTCGAGGAAGGCGGCGTTCTTCGGGTGGGCGGCGAGGGCGGCGCTGATGATCGTCTCGGCCTCGGGCCCGCGACCGGCTGCCTCGAGCAGGAGGATCATCTCGCGCAGAATCTCCGCGTTCGCAGGCGAACTGAGGTCCGGTGTCGCGTCGGGGAGCTCGGCCAGCGCCTCGAGCGCTGCGTTCGGCCCTTTCTGCTGCTCGACGATTCGTGCGCGCGCGGCCACCGCCGCGGGCCAGATCGTCATGCCCCGGATCTGACCGAGCAGGCGATGGAGCGTCGCGCGTGTATCCGTCGAAGCCGCCGCGACCAGCACGCGCGCCCCTTCCGGATCGTCGCGATGGACGTTGATGTACTGCACCGCGTTGTTCCAGGCATCCTCGTACAGGCCAGCGGCGAGAAAGAGCTTCGCGAGCCGAAGGCCCGCTTCCGTCTGTTCGGGCGAGGATCGGATCGCCTGCCGATATTCTTCGATCGCGCGCCGGAAATCGCCGAGCTGCTCGGCTGCCCGCGCCGCGTAGTAGCGGGCGCCCGCGTTGTTCGGCCAAACGGGAAAGACCGCGTCGAGCCGTTCCAGCGCTTCTGCCGGTCTTCCCTGATCGAGCGCGATGCGGGCCTCGATCAGGCCGACGAAGGACTCGTTCTCGAGTCCCTTCGCAACGCGACGGGCGTCGTCGTGGCGGCCCGCACGGGCCAGCAGATCGGCGTGGGTGAGGATCGCCATCTCGGGCGGATCCCCGACGAGCGCGAGCGCCTGCTCGAAGGCGGCGATCGATTCGTCGAGCTCGTCGCGATCGAGATGGTAGTTGGCGAGGTCGGTCAGGACGGCGATCCGCAGCTCGCGGTTCTCGGTGTCCAGCCCCGCGCGCAGGATCGCGAGCGCGCGTTCGGATTCGCCCGCGGCCTCTGCCCGCAAGGCCAGCGTCCGGCGATAGGAGATCGACTCCGGGGCGAGCTCGAGGGCCTTTTCGAGCAGGGCGTCACTGCGCGCGCGGTTGCCCTGTCCGTCGAAGAAGGTGATCGCGGCGTCGATGATGCCGCCATGGGCCGGGAACTGCTCGAGGCATTCCTCGAAGCGCGCCTCGGCTTCGCCGAGCTCGCCGCGCTCCTGGCGCAGCACCGCCTGGGCGGCGCAGAGGCCCGCCTGGGTCGCGACGTCCGCCTGGTTCTCGCGCACGATCGTCTCGAGCTGGTCGATCGCCTCTGCGGCCTCCTCGACCCGTCCGGCGATCAGCAGGGCGGAGGCCCGCGCGTTCAGGGCGGGTACGTTGGTCGGGTCCTCGTCGAGCACGAATTCGAGATCCTCGAGTGCGCGCTCGGGATGGATGCCCTCGCTCAGATAGGCCTCGCCGCGCAGGATCCGGGCGGGGCGGTTTTCGGGCTCGATCTCGATCACGGTCCCGGCGGCGGCGATCGCGTCGCTCCAATTGCCCGAGCGGGCGTGGGCCCCGGCGAGCTCGAGCGTCGCCGGCACCTGCAGCGCCTCCGTCTCGGCAGCCTTGCGAAGGGACCAGAGCGCGACCCGGGCGGCACCGGTGCGAGCGAGGGCCGTCCCGTAGAGCAGATGGGTCTCCGGATCGTCCGGGGCCTTCTCGAGCAGCTGGCGCAGCGGTTCGATCGTCTCTGCATAACGGCCCTCGGCCTGGAGCGCCCGGATCCCGTCGATGGACGGCGGGCGGTCGCAGCCGGTGATCGCCATCAGCAGGAGCGACGAGATCATCCCGACCACGAAATGATCGCGGATGCGCAGGTGACGAGCAGCGCCGCAGCATCGGATCCGATCGGACCCGGTCGTGCCTCGACGCGTCATGCCGGTCTTCGGGGTCGTTTTCATGTCGGGATCCTATCACTCCGTCCTTGCGTGTGTGTGCGGGCCACTCGTCGCGCCTAGAATCGCCGACAGGCCTGCGCTAGACCCTCGGCATGAAAATCCTTCGCGGCTTCGCGGTGGCCCTCGGCGCGCTCGTCGTCATTGCCCTGGGCCTCTACCTGAGTGGCGTGCTCCAGATCGAGGTGACGAACGACGATCGTCGTCCCAAAGGAACGATCGATCAGATCGCATCGTTTCGAGATCGCAAGGACCTGAACGTCCTCTTCATCCTCACCGACACACTGCGTGCGCAGCGGTTGCATACGTACGGCTATTCGCGCGAGACGAGCCCGACCTTCGACTACATGGCGTCGACCGGGGTGCGCTTCGCCCGCCACCTCGCCCAGTCGTCCTGGACCAAATGTTCGATGGCCTCGCTCTGGACCGGCCTCTACCCCCAGCGGACGGGCGTCCTGCGCTCGCCGCACGCGACGCCCGAGGGCGCCCTGATGCCCGCGGAAATCCTGCGTGAAGCGGGCTTCCGGACTGCGGGACTCTGGCGCAACGGCTGGGTCGCGCCGAGCTTCGGATTCAACCAGGGCTTCGAGGTCTACGAACGTCCGACCGCCAAGCCGATGCCCCGCAACGTGCGCGTCGAGAACCCGCACATCACGCTCGAGGGGACCGACAACGACGTCGTCGACGGCGCCGAGGAGTTCCTGCGCGTCCACGGCCGCGAGCGTTTCTTCCTCTACGTCCATCTGATGGACGTCCATCAGTATCTCTACGACACGAAATCCGCCGTCTTCGGTGCCAGCTACTCGGACATCTACGACAACTCGGTCCTGCATACCGACGCGGTGATCGGGCGGCTGCTCACGATCTTCGCGAATCAGGGACTGCTCGAGAAGACGCTGGTCGTCCTCGCGGCCGACCACGGCGAGGCCTTCGGTGAGCGCGGCATCGAAGGTCATGCGCGCGAGGTCTTCCGGGAAGAGACCGAGATCCCGTTGATCCTCGGATTTCCGTTCCGTCTGGAGCAGGGCGTCGTCGTCGAGAACCGCTCGCGCAACGTCGACGTCTGGCCGACCCTGCTCGATCTGCTCGGCCTCCCCGGGTTGCCCGATGCCGACGGGCGTTCGCTCGTTCCCGAGATCCTCGCGGCCGCGACGGGCCGGAAGATCTCCGACGACGAGCCGGGCTTCGCCCACCTCGAGCGCGGCTGGGGGCGGCCGGAGTCGCCGTCGCGCCCGACGGTGGCGGTGACGAAGGGGCCCTATCGCTTCGTCCTCCAGCTCGCGCCGGGCGCCGCCCGCGATGCGCGCGTCGAATGGCTCTTCGACGGCGCCTCGGATCCCGCCGAGCGCAAGAACCTGATCGAGGATCGGCCCGAGGTCGCGAGCGAGCTCCGGGCGCTCGCGGATGCCTATCTCGAGAAGACACCGCCCGCCTGGGTCGGCAAGGCGGCCGACGTCGAGCTCGACGAGCGGGAAGCCGCGGAGCTCCGTGCGCTCGGCTACGCGGTGCCCTGACGGGCGAAGGCGCCGTCAGGGTCCGCAGGTCTCCTCCCGACCGGCGCCTAATAAGAGAGCTTGAGGGTCACGCCGTAGGTTC
>CAUJGH010000532.1 GCA_963169575.1 Myxococcota bacterium
CATGGCGATGGTCGTCGAGCTCGGGCTCGCCTATCTGATCCTCTCGGAAGAGATGCCGGCCGAAATCCGCGGGCGCGTCAACGGCGTCTTCGGCGGCTGCGTCGCGATCGGCGCGAGCGTGCCCGACGCGCTGCTGCATCCGCTCGACCAATGGGGCATCGGTTGGCGCGGACTCTTCCTGATCGGCGCCGTGCCGCTCCTGCTCTTTCCCTTCTACTACCGATATCTCGCCGAGACGACGGCTTTTCGTGCCAGGAAGGCCGCGATGCGAAGCGAACCGGGCTCGACCCTCGCGCGCGAGCTCGCGCAGCTGCGCATCCTCTTCTCGTCGGCGCATCGATTCCGACTCGCCGCGATCACGGCGCTCTGGCTGATCGTCAGCTTCTGGTCCGGCTCCGCGCTCTATTCGTTCACGTTCTACCTCTTCGAAGAGCGCGGCTGGGGCGCCGAAGACCTCGTCCTGCTGCCGCTCGGCACGATCCCCTGCGGCCTCTTCGGCTATTCGCTCGCCGGCTTCGCGATGGACCGGATCGGGCGGCGCGCCGCGGCGAGCCTCTATTTTCTCGTCGCCGGGGCGGCGACCGTCGTCTGTTATCAGGCGAGCGGCGGTGGCCCGATCCTCGCGGGCTATTTCGCGCTCGTCGGGCTCGGCGGAATCTGGGCGATCGTCACGACCTGGACGGCGGAGCTCTTCCCGACGGAGCTGCGCGCGACGGCCTCGGGCTTCGCGAACAATCTCGTCGGCCGCTTCGGCCTCGTGTTCGGACCGATCGTGACGGGCCTGCTCGGCGGCGCCCTGGTCTCGACCGCCGACGCCGTCAGCCTGCTCGCCCTCGTGCCCCTGCTCGGGATTCCGATCGCCTGGTCACTGCCCGAAACCAATGCCATCTCGCTCTCGGCGCCGGATACCGGAGCGCCGGCGGAAGGCATATCCTGATCCTCCCGCTCCCCCCGACGGAGGCCGCATGCGCCCTACGCATCAACGCATCTCGCCCTTGCTCGTCAGCCTCGCCGCGATCGGCCTGTCCGCGGCGATCGGCTGTGGTTCGATGTGGGAGAAGGTCCGCGAGAACGAGCGGGGTTATGCGGTCGAGAACGCCCGCAATGATGCGAAACGCGGCAAATGCGCCGAGGCCCTCGAAGGCCTCGACCGCGCCGAAGCCGTCATGTCGATCGACCGCTTCGCGATCGAAGCGAACCAGATCCGGATCCGCTGCTACGAGAAGCTCGGCCTCTCCGAGCTGCAATCGGCCCATCGCCGCCTGCTCGACGATTTCTATACCGAGGAGCCGATGGCCTTCCCGGCAGCGGACGGATCGTCGGTCTTCCGCGTCGCGGAGGGCGCGCCTCTCCGCTTCGACCGTCCCCCGAGCTGGCTCCTGATCGAACGCCCGCGCTACACGCCCTACGCCCAGCGCTCGAAGATCGTCGGCCGCGTCGTGATCACGTTCGGCCTCGCAGAGAACGGCCGGACGACCCGCATCCGCGTGCTCGAAATGCCGCATCCGCTGCTCGCGAGCTGGGCGATCGAGGCGGTCGCGAAGGCCCGGCCGAAGCGCAAGGGGCAAGTTCCGATCATCGAGTCGGAGCGGACCTACGTCACGACGTTCAACTACGAGTGGCGTTGGGCGGACGAGTAGTCTCCGCCCGCTCGAGCCGATTCGTCCGTCGCAGCGATCAGGCGCTGCGGGCTCGCCGCCCTCGGCGAATGCGTGCGAGCAGGGCCAGCCCGCCGAGTCCCGAGGCGATGCCGCCCGTCGGCTCGGGCACCGCCGTCAGCCCCGCAATCCCTTGCCAGGAAACGAGCGATCCGTTGGGAGAGGTGATCGAAATCGCCGCGGGCGCAGACGCGTCGAGATCGCAGCGAAAGGGCCCGAGGCAGCTCGCCGACGCGCTCGCGCTCGCAGAGACGCGCGACCATTGATTCGTGGGGACGACGACCTGGAGCGTGAGCGACGGCGCGAGCGTGCCGACGGCGCCGGCCGTGACCTCGGCGAAGTCGTCGGAGCAGTCCGGCAGTCCCTCTTCGTCGGCCCAGTGCAGATCCGAGCTGCGTTCGACGTCGAGGGCCTGTCCGCCCTGGACCGACGGAACCCAGCTCTGGCCGATCTGCTGATACCCGGACGAGATCGAGAGCGCGACGCTGATTTCATCGATCTGCAGACCGTTCGGATCGAGCACCTCGTCCGATGTCGTCACGACATCGGCGCAGGGATCGAAATTGCGAACGTCGCCGTAGACCGGGGTCGTCCAGTCGTCGACGAAGACCGGGACCGGAGGAACGTCGAGCGAAGCCGCGATCGCCGCATGGACGACGAGCGTCGCCGTCGCGCCTCCTCCCGTGACGTAGACCCAGTCCTGGATCTGGGCCGCTGAGCCGGCTTCGACGAGGTGGTTGTAGGTCGGACCGCCGCCGGGCCTCGCATCGTAGAACCGCCGTCCGTAGTCGGGGGTCGCCGCGGAAGCGTGCGCGGCGATCTGGCCTGCGACCAGGTCGAAGCTGGATTCACCGTCGCTCTCGATCGGAGCATCCTTCCCGAAACTTCCGTCGAGGAAGCCACAGGTCGCCGTCCCACACTGCGCGTCGAAGAAGTGCTCGCCGGCGAAAACGAAGGGCGAGAATGCGTTCGGGAGCGTGACCGGATCCTCGAAGAAAAGAAACGACCGCGTTCCCGAGTCGTCCGGGAGCGGCGCGGAGCTGAAGCTGCCACCTGCGCTGGGAAGGATCACGAAATCGACGGAGCCGGGGATCATGGAGAGATGGCCCTGTCCGACGCCGGTCCCCGACTGACCCCGCGTTTGCTGACCGCCGCCCGGGCTCGGGAAGACCGCGACGACGTGGCTCCCGTCGTCGCTCTCCGCGGAGAGCTCCATATGGACGACCTGCGAGGACGAGCCGAGATCGTCGAGCGGAAACGGGGGCGTCCCCTGCGCCTGGGCGGCAGCGGCGGCCCCCATGAAGAGGCTCGAGACCAGGAGGAGTCTGCGTCCGGGGAGCGACATGGCCGGAAATCTCCAGCCTGAACGGGCACTTACGGAGCGGAAGCGCCCGTGATCCCGAGTTCAGGGTCGACCGTGGGTATCCCCGAGAACCGTTTCAGGGACGGATCGAGTGAAATTTTCATGCAGTCGTACGAAACGCCCCACCCGGGGCGACCGGATCGGCCCCAAACGCCGCCGAACGGCCTGCTAGTCCCCATCCTCGAGCGTCACCCCATACGCCTCGACATAAGGTCGCGTCCGCTCGCGGATCTCCGCCTTCGTATAGCCCCAATCCTCGGGCTCGTAGCGATGCTTGCCGTATTTGTTCTTCGGCTTGTGCGCGAGGTAGTCGCGGATCCTGGCGGCATGATCGGAGGCGAAAGGGCGGCCGATCTGGCGATAGGCGCCCTCGATCGCGGCGACCGGATCGCGCATCTGGTCGGTGAAATGGAGATCGACGAACTGCGCGGGCAGCTCGCCCTTCTCGCGGCGCTGCCGGACGTGGACCATCAGGTCGAAGATGCCCGTCCCGCCCGCGCGGACGCGCTCGAGATCGACGACGTCGCTGCGATGCCAGCGGCAGGAAGCGAGCGTCGAGAGGCCGGACGGAATCGTCTTCAGCGGATCGCGATGGGTCAGCAGGATCGACGCGTCGGGATAGGTCGCGAAGACGAGATCGAGGATCGGGAGGTAGATCGGCGTCTTCAGGATCCAGGTCGCCTCGGGCTTTCCGTACTGCATCAGCTTCAGGAAGACCTCGTGGAACTGCATCATGGCCACGAAGTCGACGTTCCAGCCCGGCACGTCCGCGAACATCCACCACATGAAGCTCGCGAACGAAGGCATCGTCGCATGGATGCACTCGACGGGCAGATCCGAGCGCAGCTCGTGGATCGTCGCGAACTCGGGCTGGATGTCCGACCAGAGCTCCTGCTCGCATTCGGTCATCGCGATCAGCGCGGCGCCGTCCCCGGTGTGCGGGATCGGATGGGCGGCGTCGGTCGCCGAGATGCTGCGCGCCTTCGGATCGAGCGAGAGCAGCTCGAAGAGGATGGTCGTCCCCGAGCGCCCCTGCCCCGTCACGATGATCGGCGCGACGATCTTCTCGTCGAGGATCTTCGGCTGCTCGTCGAGGCGGCGCGTGATCGAGAGGCGCGTGCGGAGCGAACGCAGGATCTCCTGCCGGGTCAGCAGGCGGCCGACGACGTTGAGCTTCGCACCGCTCTCGATCGCGGCGACGAGCGAATCGAGACGGCCGCGCCAATCGCCGTCGAAGTCGCCGAAATCGGAGAGCCCCGTCGAGTCCTTCGCGAGCCGGACGAGCGGCTCGACCTCGAGCGAGACCATCTGCTCGGCGCCGCCGACCGAATCCCCCATCGCATTGATCCGCCGGACCCAATCCGGGCGCGGGTATCGAGACGCCATCGACTTCAGCACTGCACCAGTCTCCTCTACCAGACTCTCGACGAGGTTCTTCAACGCACCGGGTCGGCCATTCGCTCGTCCAATCGGAAGATCCAGATCTCGCGTTCCGGGTCGCGTGCCGCAGGATCGAGCGCGTATTTCTCTTCGAGCGCCGCTCGGGCGCTCGCGTATTCCGCCGGATCCTCGACCCGTCGCGCGACGCGCTCGTAGACGCGATCGCCGATGCGGATCCGCACGGCCGGGTCCGCCTCGACATGGCGGGTCCAGCTGCGCTCGCGGGGATCGCGCGGGCCGCGGATCATCGACGTCGGAACGTAGAGCCGCTCGCCGATCACGACGAACCATGTATGAACCGAATGGGGCTCGCTCGGACGGGTCTCGAGCTGGGCCGTCTCGAGCGCGAACACGCGCGCTTCGATCGCCGAGCCCGGCGCGGCGACTTCGCCGGCGAGTCGCCCGCCCGGGCAGGGGCCGATCGGATGGCAAGCCAGCAGCGCGAGACAGAGCATCGATCGGATCAGGCTTCGCTTCATCGCTCGCGCTCGTCTTCCGCTCGTTTAGGGGCTTTGGCCCGGGGCCCGACGGCGACCGAATGTCCTGCATCCGGGGCAGCGTGTCACGCCCCGGGCGACAGCGGGCGTTCTTCAACGGGCTGCTAGCGTCGGATCCGGACGGTCGGGCCGCATCGGGGGACGGGCCGATGCCCCGTCCGGCGGACGAGGGGAACAGGATGCGATTCGACAATCGGGTGACCCGCGATCTCGGGGTCGCGATTCCGATCGTGCAGGCGCCGATGGGCTGGATCGCGCGTGCGCGCCTCGCCTCCGCGGTCTCCCGCGCCGACGCCCTCGGCATCCTCGAGACCTCCTCGGGCGAGCTCGAAGCGGTCCGGAATGAAATCCGCGAGATGAAGCGCCTCGGCGATGCGCCCTTCGGCGTCAACATCGCCCAGGCCTTCGTGCGAGACCCGGGCATCGTCGACTTCGTCGCCGGCGAAGGCGTCCGCTTCGTCACGACCTCCGCCGGCAGCCCGACCCAGTACACGAAGGCGCTCAAGGAACGCGGGCTCACCGTCTACCACGTCGTTCCGACCCTCAAGGCCGCGCTGAAGGCGGTCGACGCCGGCGTCGACGGCCTCATCGTCGAGGGCGGCGAGGGCGGCGGCTTCAAGAATCCGAGTCCGGTCTCGACCTTCGTGCTCTTGCCGCTGGTGCGCGCGAAGGTCGACGTGCCCATCATCGCCGCCGGCGGCATCTGCGATGGCATCTCGATGGCCGCCGCCTTCGCGCTCGGCGCCGAGGGCGTGCAGATGGGAACGCGCATGGTCTCGGCCCTCGAGTCCCCCGTCCACGAGAACTGGAAGAATGCGATCGTCGCCGCCGCCGAGACCGACACGCTCTTCCTGCGCAGCGAGAAGGGCCCCGCCCTGCGCGCGCTCCGTACACAGCGAACGGAGCGCATGTTCGCCGGCGATGGCAACGCGCTGCAGGGCCTCGCCGACGGCGTCTCCGCGGTCTATTTCGAGGGCAAGCTCGAGATGGGGCTCGCGATGTGCGGCCAGGTCGCGGGGCGGATCGACTCCATCCGGCCCGTCGCGGAAATCATCGCCGATACGGTGCGCGAGTACGCCGAGACCATCGCGCGCCTGCACGCGGATCTGCGTGCCTGAAGCGCGGCGCAAGGGCGCCTGAAGCGAGGCCTAGGGGCGCCTGAAGCGAGGCGCCTCGCCGCCCGGCCCCGCTCAGCGCGGCGTCAGGACGACGACGGGAATCCGGCGACCCGTCCGCTCGCGGTATTGCTCGTAGTCGGGCGACTCGGCGACGAGTGCGCGCCAGATCGCCTCGCGCTCTTCGCCCTCGGCGTCCCGGGCAAGCACGGCGATCCGCCGCGCGCCGACCTGGATCGCGACCTCGGGCCGCGCCACCAGGTTCAGATACCAGGCCGGATGCCGCGGCTCGCCGAGCACCGACGCGATCACGACATGGCGGTCCCCGCTCCACGGCAGATAGGTCAGCGCGTTCAGGCGCGGCGCCCCCGATCGGCGCCCGACCGTCTCGAGCAGCAGGACCGGCAGGTTCGCCATGCGCGCGCCGATGCGGCCGCCGGACCAGCGGTAGAGATGCTTGTGCCAGCGCCAGAAGAGCTCGACGACGGGGCTGCGAACGATCGCCATGCTGAACTCCTTCCCCGCGACGGAGGCTCGGGCGGGCTCGGACTCTTTCGCCCGCGCGGGCTGCTGATCCTCTTCCCGATCTCGTCAGGCCTCGCGGAGATCGCGCAGGACGTCGTCCCAGACGTCGGGATCCTTGGTCCAATGGGCGACGAGGCTGACGCGATCGATCCGGCAGTCGCAGCGCAGCGCGATCTGCTTCGCGAGCTCCTTCATCGGCGCGCAGACGGCGACGGCCTCGAGCAGCTCGTCGCTGACGAGGCCCGCCATCTCGGCCCATTTGCCTTCCTTGCTCATGCGATTGAGCTCGTTCTGCAGATCGCCCCAGCCATGGACCTCGAGCACGGGACGATAGGCGGGCGTCGAGCCGTAGAAGGCGATCTGCTGGCGCGTCGACTGACGGACGCGCTCGATCTCCTCGTCGTTCGTCCCGGAGCAGATCATCAGCTGGAGGGAGGTCTCGAGATCCTTGCGCGCGCGGCCGCCGCGCTCGAGGCCGCGGTCGAGGGCGGGCACCGTCAGCCGGCGGAGGGATTCGAGGGTGCCGAAGGGATGGACGAAGAAGCCGTCGGCGACCTCGCCCGCGATCTCGGTCATGCGCGGCCCGACGCCGGCGAGAAAGATCGGGGGGACACCATACGGCGACGCCGCGGGCGTGAAGACGGGGGTCATCAGCGTGTGCTGATAGAACTCGCCGCGAAAGTCGAGACGCTCGTTCGTCTGCCAGCAGCGCCAGATCGCCTTGATCGCGAGCACCATCTCCCGCATCCGCGCCGCGGGCTGCGACCAGGGCATCGAGAAGCGGCGCTCGATGTGCGCCTTGATCTGGGTTCCGAGGCCGAGGATGAAGCGGCCCTTCGAGAGCAGCTGCAGATCCCAGCCGATGTTCGCGAGGATCATCGGATTGCGGGAGAACGCGATGGCGACCGCCGTATAGAGCTGGATGTGTTCGCTCGCCCGCGCGGCGAGCAGCAGCGGGAAGAAGGGATCGTGCTGACCCTCGAACGTGAAGGCGCCGGAGTAGCCCTTCGCCTCGAGCCGGCGGACCTCTTCTTCGGGGGCTTCGTAGGAATAGAGGGGGGCATCGACCTTCATGGGGACTCCTCGGCTTCGCCTCGGCTGCGATCGGTGGGGGCGCGGCGGCGCCCGAATCTAGCCGTTCGACCGGGTCGACCGCCCGGTGCGGATGCGCGGTGCGCGCGAAGGGTCGCTCGCTCGGTGCCGATGCGCGGCTCGGGGCGGGGCGCTCGCCGTGCGGGCCGGGTTCCAGCTCCCTACGCTGCCGGGCATGGCGCTTCCCGACACCGACGACGAATTCGCCCAGACACGCCCGGATGGCTCTTCAGCCGCGCCCGACGGCTCCGAGCAGGGAATCGAGCTCGATCCCGCGAACCTCTCGGCCGAGGCCCTGCGTGGGCTCGTCGAGGAGTTCGTGAGCCGCGAGGGGACGGATTACGGCCATGCCGACCGCTCGCTCGAAAGCAAGGTCGCGGACGTCCTGCGGCAGCTCGAGTCGGGCGAGGCCCGGATCGTCTTCGACCTCGCGAGCGAGAGCGCGAGCATCATGACGACGCGCTCGTTGCGGGGCCGGGAACCGCGCTGAACCCGGTCAGGAGCCGGCGCCGGAAGGCTCGGCTGCGGCGGCGCCCTGGGGCGACAAGCGGGGAGAATGGCTGGAGCCTTCGCGGCTCTGCTCGAGCTTCTGGAAGCGGCGCCAGAGGACGTAGACGAAGGTCCCGAGCGCGACGAGCGGCAGCAGCGACAGGAAGATCGTCGAGACCAGGAATGCCGCGTTGCTCTCGTCGTCACGACCCGCCGTACAGACCGCACAGGCCATCCCTGCACGCGGCAGGAAGAGGATCGCCGCCGAGACGCCTGCGCCGAGCGCTGCTCGAGCCAGGCGCATCGCACTCGCCGGTACCGCAACCGCAGCGGTCCTCGACGTCGATGCGATCAACGCGCTCATAGATAGACCCGCCAGTAGATGATCGGCCAGGCGCCGACGACGAAGTACCAGAACACTGCCGTCGTCGCGAGCTGCGAGGGATGGAGCCAGCCGCGTGCATGGCGCCGCCAGGTCTGGATCATCATCGCAAGCGCGGCGACGACGTGGAGCGCATGCATGCCGACGATCAAGTAGAAGAAGCTGCCGAGCGCCGAAGACGTCAGCGTCAGCCCCTGGGCGATCATCGAGACCCATTCGTAGCCCTGGAAGACGACGAAGATCGAAGCCAGCACGATCGCGAGGGCGAGCGGCGTACGCGCCGAGGGCCGCGAGACGGCGAAGCGGCGCTGGGCGAGATAGACGCAGAGGCCCGAGGCGAAGAGCGCGAGGGTATTGATCGCCGTCTCTTCGACGGGCAGCCGCGGCTGGCCCGGCGGCGGCCAGACGGCAGCGGACGCGCGCACGATGTTGAAGACGCTGATCATGCCGGCGAAGAGCATGATCTCGGTCAGCACGAAGAGCAGCATGCCGAGCACGCCATTCGAGATGACCTTCGGCTCGCCGTGTTCTGCGGCGATGAGGCGGATCTGCGGGGAGGTGGCTCGTGTCGTCATCGTGTTCACTCCGCCTCGCTCTCCACCTTCCACTGAGCGCTCCGCCGGCTCCCCCTTCCGGCCGATCGGACTCTAATGGCCGGCTTCGACGTGTCCAGCGGGTTCGCCATGGCCGGCCTCGTGGCCCTCGCCGTGTCCTTCACCGTGCTCTTCGCCATGCCCCTGCACCGCCGCGCCGAAGCTCGCACCGACGAGGTCGCCCGCGGCGTACGCCTTCTCGGCGGCGATCCAGCCGGGCTTCTCCCAGTTCGTGCCGTGGCTCTTCATGACGTCGGGCGCGGTGCCGGCGAAGAAGAGCAGCATGAAGACCAGGGTCGTCGTGAAGGTGTAGACGACGAAGCGGGGCGTCAGGTTGATGTGCATGAAGTTGGTCGCGACGAGATAGGCCTTCACGATCGCGATCCCGAAGGCGGTGATCAGCGTGACGGTCTTGATCTCGAGCATCGGGCCGAGGATCGAGATGGACAGCAGGATCAGCAGCGTGAAATAGACCTTGACGTAGTGGGCGTCGCCGTGTTCGGCGTGACCGGCAGCGTGACCGGCAGAATGGTCGGCGGCATGATGGTCGCTCATGGATTTCCTCGGCTCGGTTCTGGCCTTCTCGGCCGCATGGAGAGGATGGGAGGGAAGGGAAGGTGAAGGTCGGCTCGTTCGCCTACTTCGCGATGTAGAGCAGCGGGAAGAGGAAGATCCAGACGAGATCGACGAAATGCCAGTAGATCCCGATGATCTCGACCCGGTGCAGCTCGAGGTTCTTCTTCGCCGTCTGGGCGACGATCACCATGATGATCATGCCGGCGATGACGTGGGCGGCATGGATGCCGGCGGCGGTGTAGTAGAAGGACCAGAAGGTATTCGCCGTGATCGTCATGCCGTGGCTGATCTCGGTCGTCCACTCGAAGGCCTTCACGCAGAGGAAGACCGCGCCGCCGAGCGTCGTCAGGTAGAGCAGGTTCGCCGCCCGCTTGCCGTCTCCGCGCTCCGCCGCCTGATGCGCCAGGACCGCCGACAGACTCGAGCTGAGCAGCACGAAGGTGTTGAACGCGCCGATCCAGGGGTTCGTGTTCGCCGCGTAGTCGGCCCAGATGCCATGGGCCAGGCGGTGCATGATGTACGAGCCGAGGACGCCCCCGAAGATCACGATTTCGGATGCGATCAGCCACCAGACGGCCAATCGCGGGGTCGGCATTCCCGCCGCGCTGCGCGTCGTTGCAATCGGTCTGGACATCATCGACTCCATCTGGGGCGGGCGGATCGACTCCGACACCGCGCGGCTAGAACCCTCGCGCGCCGGCTCCTGCGAGCCGCCGCGACTCTCTCGATTCCCCTACGCCGGCTCGTTCTGCGGCCAGTAGTCCGAGGACTTGCGATCGGGATGGCTGTACTCGTACGGACCGCGGTAGACGGTCGGCAGCCCCTCGGGCCAGTTGCCATGGGGCGGCGGCGAGGTCGCGGTCCACTCGAGGGTATTCGAGTTCCACGGATTCTTCGGCGCGACCGGACCCGAGATCCAGCTCGTGATCACGTTGTAGAAGAAGATGACCTGCGCGAGCAGCATCACGATCAGCGAGTAGGTCGCGAGCGCCTGCAGATCCCACATCCAGGGATACGACAGCTCCGGGAAGTTCCGGTAGTCGAAGATGCGGCGGTGATGGCCCGCGGCGCCGAGCACGAAGAGCGGCAGGAAGATCGTGTTGAACGGGATGATCGTCAGCCAGAAGTGCAGCTTGCCGAGCTTGTCGTTCATCATCCGTCCGAACATCTTCGGGAACCAGAAGGTGAAGCCCGCGTAGGTTCCGATGATGGCGATCGGGTAGAACGTGTAGTGGAAATGCGCGAGCACGAAATACGTGTCGTGCATGTAGATGTCGTTGCCCGAGGCGCCGAGGAAGATGCCGGTGATGCCGCCGATCAGGAACTCGAAGATGAACGACAGCGCCCAGAGCATCGGGGTCGAGAGCGTGATCGAGCCGCCGTAGAGCGTCGCGATGTAGACGAACATCATCTCGGCGATCGGGACGGAGATCAGCAGCGTCGTGACGGTGAAGACGTTCGCCATGCGGGGATCGATGCCGGCGATGAACTGATGATGGGCCCAGACGGTGAAGGAGAGGACGCCGGTGCCGATCGCGGTATAGAGGACCGTCTTGTAGCCGAACAGCTTCTTGCGGGCGAAGACCGTGATGATCTCGGCGACGATGCCGACGGCGGGCAGCAGCACGACGTAGACCTCGGGATGGCCGAAGAACCAGAAGAGGTGCTGCCAGAGGATCGGGTCGCCGCCGCGGTCGGGGTCGAAGAAGGCGGTGCCGAGGTTCTGGTCGAAGAGCATCATGATGCCGCCCGCCAGCAACGGGCCAACGGAGAGCATGAAGAGGATGCTCGCGATGACGATCATCCAGACGACCATCGGGATGTCCCACATCTTCATGCCGGGGGCGCGGCTGTTCATCGCGGTCGTGATGAAGTTGATGCCGCCGAGCAGGAAGGCGACGAATTCGAGGGCGACGGCCGTGATCCACATCGTCGATCCGAGCGGCGTCAGGCTGTACTCCGCCTTGGTCGAGAGCGGGGGATAGGCCGTCCAGGCGCCGCCGAACGCGCCGCCTTCGACGAAGAACGAGGCGAGGATGATGAGCGCCGAGAGCAGGAAGATCTGATAGGAGAGGCGGTTCAGCTTCGGGAACACCATGTCGTCCGCGCCGATCATCAGCGGGATCAGGTAGTTGCCGAAGGCCGCGATCAGGACCGGCATCGCGACCCAGAAGATCATGATCGAGCCGTGGTTGGTCACGAGCGAGTTGTAGTCGGCCGGCGAGACCTGGCCCCAGAACGGCGCTTCCGTCCCGGGGAAGGCGATCTGCCAGCGGAAGGCGTAGGCGAAGAAGCCCCCGATGAGGGCCATGAACATGCCCGTGAACATGTACTGCATGGCGATCATCTTGTGATCGAGGGGGAAGACGTACTTCTCGAGGAAGCTCATCTCGTGGTGGCCGTGGTGATCGTCGTGATGAGCCGCGTGCTCGACCCGGATCGATTCCGCCATTTCTATCTCTCTCCCCGGCATTCGAAGCGCGCCGTTCGGCCCTTCGCTTCGAGCGGTCCCGATCCGGGACCTTGATCCTTGGAACCGGCCGCCCGGCTAGTTCGCCGCGAGCGCTGCCACCGCGAAGGGCGAGTTCTGCTCGACCCAGGCGGCATGCTGCTCGCTCGATTCGATGACGATCTTCGCGGGCATCAGGCCATGGCCGATGCCGCAGATCTCCGCACATTGAATGTCGAAGGTCCCCGTCATCGTCGGCTCGAACCAGCCGGTGATGATGCGACCCGGAATCGCGTCCTGCTTCAGTCGGAAGACGGGCACCGAGAAGTTGTGCAGCACGTCGAGCGACTCGAGCTTGTAGTGATAGAGCGTGTTCGCCGCGACGTGGAGCTCGTTGACGGTCGTGATGTCGTCGGCCGTGTCGAGCACGTTGTCCGGTCCGGGATGCACGAAGCTCCAGGCCCATTGCTGCGCGATCACGCGCACCGTCGAGCTCGCCTCGGGCAGATCCTGCTTCACCCGGTACCAGACGTTCACCGCCATCACGACGATGATCACGTCGAAGACGAGGATCGGGACGTGCGCCCGGTGGATCCACTTCATGTACTGGTGCTCGGTTCCCGTGATGTACATCGCCTTCTGTCCGCCCTTCGCCTTGAAGCGGAAGATGAAGGAGAAGAAGAGGAACGAAGCGACCAGGAACGGGATGCCGACCAGCAGCGTGATCACGTCGAAGAGCTGGTTGATGTCGGCGGCGTAGGTCGAAGCGCTGGGAAGGAGAGAGTCGAGGATCATTTCGGCTGCCTATCGTTTGCCTGCGGCCACGAACGGCCTTGGAAACCTTTTGAGGAAGCGAACCACGGAGCGCGTCTTCGAGCGGCCTCGTCGCTCACCGGCCGAAGCCGGCGAGCCGCGGGCACGCCCCTCAGATCACGAAGACGAATACGACCGTGATGAAACCCAGGATGCCCACCATGGACACCGCGAAGAGACGGGTCGCGAAGGCGTCGGCCGGCGGATTCTCGGGCTCGACGTGCTCGTGATCGGACATTCGGGATTCTCCTGCAGCGCTCGACTCGTTCGATGCGCGTTCGATGTTCACGGGGCGATGCCCGCGTGACCTACTCCTGGCTCGACGGCCCGGAGAGGGTCTGGATATGGGCGATGACGTCGAGCACTGCGGCTTCGTCCGGGAGCGTGGCGACCATGCCGATCATCGCCGGCCCGAGCGTGTCGCCGGGAAGACTGCCGCGGATGCTCTTCTTGTATTTCTGGATCGACGAGAGCAGGTACCAGTCGTTCAGGCCCGTCAGCGGCGGCGCGCCCATGCCCTGATTGCCCCCGCCATCGGGCCCGTGGCACGCGCTGCAGACCGCGTAGTAGGCCTGACCCTTCGCCGGATCGCCCGCCTGCGCGAGCGTCGCATTCGGCGAGACGGGCGGCAGGCTCGCGACGTAGGCCGAGACCGCCTTCTGTTCTTCTTCGCTCTGCAGCCAGCGCGACATCGGGTACATGCGCAGACCGCCCGTATCCTGGGCGTGCAGGCCGCGCTGACCCGACTTGAACTTCACGAGCTGCGCCTCGATGTACCAGGCCGGCAGCCCAGCGATCGCGGGCGCGAGCGCATCGGCGTTGCCGCCGCCGTTCACGCCATGGCATTGGGTGCAGAGCGCGAAGAGCGCCTTGCCCTTTCCGAGGTCCGCGCCGTCCTGCGCGGACGAAGCAGCGGCGAGGAAGACCGCCGCCAGGAAGACGCAGAGCACGCTCGGCGACACGACCGATCTCGAGAAACGTTTGAACACCCAGCTCATCGTTCTTCTGTCCTGTCTTCTGTTCTTCTATCTATCGATCCGGGCTTTCGTCCGGCTCTTGATTCGCGACCGACTCGCGCCCGATTCGCAACCGATCCGAGATTTCCAGCTCGCCCGACGCGGCAATTCGTCGCAGGCAGCGACCATCGCCCACACCCGCTCCGCTCGTCGAAGACGGCGCAGACACACGCGATTCGGGCTGCGATTCCGCACGCATCCGCATGCAGAAGGTGTTCGCGAAGTAGCCCACCGCTCAGAGATTCGTCAAGCCCGACGCGGCCTTTCGCGACTCCCTCGCCGGCGCGGCGGAGCTCGCCGCGCCCGACCGGTCTCGTCCGATTCCACGCGCGAGATTAGGACGTCGACCGCGTCGATTCGCGCCGCGCTGCCATTCTGCAACGATTGGATGCAGCGCTCTCGGGGGTTCACACCACCGGCGGATTGAACGGATAGAGCAGCAGGTAGATCAGCACGCCCGTGACCGAGACGTAGATCCAGATCGGCCATGCCACTCGCGCGAGGCGCCGATGCCGCTCGCGCTCGTCCCGCGCCCCGAGTCGGATCAGCAGGATCGCGAAGACGGGCACCGTCATCGCGAGGAGAACATGGGACCCGAGCAGCGCGAGGTAGAGCGACTTCGCGATCCCCTCGGCGTTGAACGTCGTGTTCTCGAAGCTACGGGAGATCTTGTGGGCGACGTAGCAGACGAGGAAGAGGCTCGAGACGGCGAAGGCCGAGAGCATGACCCGCCTGTGGCGTTCGACCTCGCCTCGACGCGCGAGCCCGCGTCCGACCACGAGCAGGATCGTCGCGGTCGCGTTGAGACCGGCATTGATCGGAGGAAGCAGCGAGAGGTCCATGCTGGCGGCGGACCGTAGCAGCTCCCCCCGCGCCGCCCGCGGCGGGCCCCGCGCTACGTTCCGGCGCCCATGGACCAGCCCGCCGACGCAGCCGCCCCGGCCGCCCCTGCCCCGGGCGCCACCCGCCGGCGCGAAGCGCTGCTCGCCCGGCTCGACGCGACCGGCCGCTACCCGACCTGGGTGCTCCTCGCAGCGCTCGCCGGCATGTTCGCCACCGCCTTCCCGATCACGATCCTCGCCGTCTCGCTCGCCTCGATCGCCGGGGAGTTCTCGGCCGACGAGACGACCATGGCCTGGGTCATCTCTGCGCCGATGCTGCTCTCGGCCGTGACCTTCCCCCTGCTCGGCAAGCTCGGCGACCAGCGGGGCCATCGCCGGGTCTTCCTGATCGGCTTCGCGGGCTCGACGATCGTCGCCGCGCTGACCGCGATCGCCTGGGATCCCGCTTCCCTGATCGGCTTCCGGACCCTCGCCGCGATCCTCGGCGGCGCGACCCAGCCGACTGCGATGGCCCTCATCTTCTCGGTCACGCCGCCGGCCCAGCGGGTCCGGGCGATGGGCTGGTGGTCGATGACGACGGCCGCGGCCCCCGCGCTCGGCCTGTTCGCCGGCGGGCCGCTCGTCGACCTCTTCGGCTGGCGCGTCGTCTTCCTGCTCCAGGCGGGCTTCTCGATCCTCGCGCTCGTGCTCGCGATGATCGTGCTGCGAGAGACGCCGCGACTGCGCGTGCGCTTCGATCTCGCGGGCTCGGTCGCGCTCAGCCTCGGCGTCGGCGGGCTCATGTACGCGCTCGGCAGCGTGCGAAGCCCGGCGAGCTTCGCCGAATGGATTCCCGCGAGTCTGGTCGTCGGCATCGGGGGCATGATCGCGTTCGTGCTGATCGAGCGGCGCGTCGCAGCACCACTCATGCCCCTCGATTTCTTCCGCTCCGCGAACTTCTCGGCGACCCTCGCGACGAACGCCTTCACGAGCGCCGCCTACATGGGCGCCTTCGTGGTCGCGCCGATCCTGCTGCTCGACCTCGGGCATTCGGTGACGACGGCGTCCTACATCGTGCTGCTCCGAACGGTGTCGCTGACGATCTGCTCCCCCCTCGGCGGCCGCTTCGGCGAGGCCTACGGCGAACGCGCCGCGTCGATCGTCGGCTGCGCGATCCTGACCTTCGGCCTCTTCGCCTCCGCCTGGGCCGCCCACGCCGAGAGTCTCGCGCTCTTCATCGCCGGACTCGCATTCCAGGGCGCCGGCCACGGCCTCTCGCAGCCTTCGATCACCGCCGCCATCGCCCGCTCCGTCCCCTTCCACGACCTCGGCATCGCCGGCGCCGCCAACCGTCTGATGGGCCAGGGCGGCGCCGCCTTCGGGATCACCCTGCTCGCCCTCGCCTACGGCGGCCGCGGCACACCGGATGCCTTCGCCCTCGCCTTCGCAGTCGGCGGCGGCCTCTCCGCGATCTCGATCGCGACGGCGTTCGGCATCGGCGTCGACGCGATCGCCGGACGTACGGAGAAGGAGGGGCTGCCGGGGGTCGAGTCGGAGGTGGCCTAACGGTCCGTCGCTCGGCCGGAACGGGCGCGTGGTCCGGCCATGGACCGGGCCGGCATGCGCATCGGCGAGGTATGCTGGCGATCGCGAAGGTTCGATGCTCCGGGAATCCCTCGGCGCGGGATGGCCCCTCGCAGGCAGCTCGGGAGCGTCGACAGACCATGGTCCGCAGGATCCTCGTCACCGGTGCGAGTCGCGGAATCGGCCGCTCGGTCGCGCTCCAGAGCGCCGCTGCGGGTTTCGACGTGACGCTGACGTACAAGAGCAGGCACGAGGCCGCCGAAGACGTCGTCGAGTCGATTGCCGCCTCGGGCGGCCGCGCGCGCGCCCTCGCGCTCGACATCGCCGATCGCGAGTCGACACGGGCGAGCCTCGAAGCCGAGCTGGCGACGCACGGCCCCTTCTACGGCGTCGTCTGCAATGCGGGGATCACCGCCGATGCGCCCTTCCCGGGCATGAGCGGCGATGCGTGGGACCATGTGCTGCACACGAACCTCGACGGCTTCTACAACGTGCTCCATCCGCTCGTGATGCCGATGATCCGATTGCGCGACGGCGGCCGCATCGTCGTGCTCTCCTCGGTCGCGGGTCTGATCGGCAACCGGGGCCAGGTCAACTACAGCGCCTCGAAGGCAGGTCTCATCGGCGCGGCGCGGGCCCTCGCGCTCGAGCTCGCCAAGCGGCGGATCACGGTGAACTGCGTCGCGCCGGGCCTGATCGAGACCGAGATGCTCGACGGGCTCCCGACCGAGCAGATCGCCCCGTTGATCCCGATGCGGCGGATCGGGCGCCCCGAAGAGGTCGCTGCGGTCGTCGCATTCCTGCTCTCCGACGCGGCGAGCTACGTGACGGGCGAGACGATCTCGGTCAACGGCGGCATGGCCTGATCGTCCGGAATCCTTCAGGGCGTCGGGAGCGGCGACGACTCCAGCGTCTCGATCCGAAGCCCATAGCCGAACCACCCGTTCTCGAGCTCGACCCGGCCGGGAAACGCCGGGTCGCCCTGCCAATCGGCATAACGGATTCGGATCTCGCTGGCGTCGGACGGATCGACGAGGGCGAAGCGCCGCTCCGACGGGCGCGCGCGCGGCCCGCGCTCCCAGACCTCGACCGCGCCCTGGCGCCCGGTTCGTTCGCAAGCGTCGCAGCCGGGATCCGGCTCGTCCTCGTCATCGATCCACGGATAGAAGACGCGCTGGACGTCGGCGAGGACGTGGGCCGCAGAGAAGGGAAGCGCGCGGCCGCTGCGGTTGTCGATCTCGATCCGCTGGGCAGCACCGCCCGCGCCGTCGTCGTCGAGGAGGGCCAGCCGGAATCCGACGAGGTTCATCGGACCGAGACCGAAGAGCGTGAGCTCGCCGGGACGGCGCTGGAGGACGGCGTCGAAGCTCTCGCTGCCGCCCGGCCAGTCGATCCGCACCCGCTGGCGGAGCAGACGCCGCCCCCGCCAGGCGTCGACCGGCAGCAGAGCGAGCCCGGCCTGCTCGATCCGATGCTGGCGTTCCGCATTCGCCTCCGGTCGCGACGCTTCCGTCGCGGGATGCGGGATCGCCTCCGGCCCCGCGCGGTGCGCGCATCCGCCCGCCAGGGCGAGCGCAAAGGCGATGGCCGCGCGAGCGATGGCGTTCTTCCGCCGAGCGCACCTCATCGCCCGACTCCCTTTCGTGTCAACAGGACGAGGGTCACCGGCGCGAGCACCAGGCTCGACGTGATCCCCACCGCTGCGGCCAGGCCGAGATTCGCGAGCACCGGATGCTCCGACAGGGCGAGCATCCCGAACGCACCGACCGTCGAGACGCAGGCGAGCAGCGCGCTCATGAGCGCCGCCGCGACGGCGGGGGGCTCGGCGCCGTCGTGGGCATCGACGAGGAAGACGCTGTAGTCGACGCCCATGCTGACGACGAAGAGCATCGTCGTCAGCGAGATCAGATCGATGCCCCGATCCGTCGCCGCGAGGATCGAGACCGTCAGAAGGACCGCGAAGAGTGCAGGCACGAGGGTCGCGAAGGTCCGGCGTGCGTCGCGATACCGCAGCGCGAGCAGCGCCGCGATCGCGGCCAGACCCACGCCGAGGAGCGAGACGGTGCTCTTCAGATAGCTCGTCTGCGTCTCGCGAAAGAGGTCCGCCTGCCGGAGCAGCGTGGCGTCCGGCAGGTCCCCGATCCGGAGCGCCAGGGCATCGGCATCGCGAACCCCCTGCAGATAGGTGAGGAAGGCGACGCGATCCGCGAGCCGGATCCGGAAGGGACGCAGCATCGGGCCGATCGGGGAGGCGAGCAGATCGTCGTAGGTGAGGGGTGCGGGGAGCGGTGCGGCGAGCGAGGCCAAGTACGGCTCGAACGCGTCTTGCGCAAAGCCCGCTTCGCGGAAGACGCGCCGGAACCGATCGGGGAACGTCGGATCCCGAGTCGCCACTCGGGCGACCGCGAGCTGTGTCGTCGGCGCGGGCAGGAGCGGCGCGAGGCTTCTCTGTCCGTCGAGCTCGCCGGCCAGGATCGCGGCGTCGAGCCGCTCCGCCACGCGATCGTTCACCGCCAGCGCGGCTGCCTCGTCCGCGCCGAGCGCGACGACGAAGCGCATCTGCTCGGTGCGCGCGACCTTCTCTCGAACCCGTTCGTCTTCCGCCAGCAGATCCGCATCGAGCTGTCCGAGATCGGCGAGCCCGGGCTCGAGGCGGGCGTGGGGCAGCGCGAAGGCGGCGAAGAGCACGACCGCGACCGGCACGCAGACCACCGCACGCCGATGCGCCGCGAGCCCCCGGAACCCGCGCTCGAGCTGACGGGCCAGGCGCGCCCGCGCCGCCACGGGGCGGACCTCGCGCGGCATCAGCAGAGGGACGACGAGCAGCGTGACGCCGAACGCGACCAGGATCCCGGCTGCGGAGAAGCAGGCGACCTCGCGCAGCCCCGACAGGGTCGATCCGGAGAGGGCGACGAAGCCCGCGAGCGTCGTCACCGCGCCGGTCGTGAGGGGCCGAACGATCGTGCGCAGGGAGTCGCGCGGATCCCGCTCGGGCGAGGCGATCGTGTGGTGACAATAGAAATGCACGACGTAGTCGATGGCGACGCCGATCAATGCGGCGCCGAATGCGAGCGTGACGCCATGGAGCCGGCCGAATACCCAGAGTACGGCGGCCGCCCCGGCCAGGACGCCGGTCGCCACCGGAATCGCGCCCAGGACGAGCAGACGCAGGCTCCGGAACAGGAAGCCGACGAGCAGACACGCGAGCAGGCTCGAGAGTGACGAGACCCGCCGGACATCCGCTTCGATCGCCGTCGCAGCCCGCGTCGCGAATCGATTGACGCCGCTCTGCTCCAGTCGGAGTCCATCCGGGAACGCCGGCTCGATCGCCCGGAACGCCTCTTCCACCGCGGCGAGAACCGGCGCCTGGGCACGTGCGTCGAGCGCCGATGCGCGGGTGGCGAGAAAGAGCACGGCCGTGCGGTCGTCGGAAGCCACGAAACGGTCGTCGACGATCTGCAGCTCGCCGCCCCGGGTTCGTTCCAATCGCCGGAAGATCCCCGGAAGCGAGAGGAAGGGATCGCGGGGCGCGACGCGGGTCGCGAGCAGGGCGAGCGGCCCGGCGAGCTCGCGGCGCAGGGCGACCGCAGCTTCGCGCAGCCCGGCATCGCTCGTTCGCTCCTGCGCGCTCAGCGCGTCCGGGGCGAGGAAGAACAGGCGACGCGGTTCGTACAGCTCGAAGAGTGCCCGCTCGAGCCCCTCCATCGGACCGCCTTCGAGAAAGGCGATGGCGTTCGCGAGACGCTCATCCCGACGCAGCGCGGCTTCGAAGGCACGGCTCGCGCGCAGGGCGGACGCGAGATCGGATGCCTCCAGGGTGAGGATCATGGTGCGACTGAGCTCGCTGTCCGCGATCTCCCGGGAGAGCGAGGCGAGCACGCGCCCTTCTCCATCGGGCAGGAAGTCGACGATGTCGGTCGTGACCTCGAATCGGGCGGCGACGTAGCCGATCAGGCCGAATAGCAGCAGGGCTGCCGCCGTCAGCCTCGCGCGTTCCGAGCGGCCCAGGCCGGATTTCCTCATGGACGCGCCGACTCGAACAGCCGCTCGATCTCGCCCGGGGCGAAACGCCGTCCGGTATCGGCATCGAGGATGCGCATCGTCGTGCGGTCGCCGGAAGACTCCTCCACCTCGAGCCGATCGGCGTCGTGGCCTCGTCCGGAGATCGAGACCGATCGGATCAGATGCGAAAGCGGTGCGTCCCGCGGCGCGAGGCGGAGCCGCCATCGGCCGCTTTCCCCGGGACGCAGGACCTGGTAGTCGATCGCATACACCGATTCGATCTGGGCGAGATCGCCCGAGAAGATCCAGAGCATCGATTCGACGAGCGGGCGCACGTCGTCGCGGTGGCTCAGATCGATCGTCTCGACCGTCCAACCGCCGGCGGCATCCGTCGTCGCGGGCCCCGGCGCAGCGACGTCCCGCGGCGTCGAGATTCGCACGAAGTGGTCGCGGACCAGGACGGCGTGCGGATTCGGCAGCTCGACGCGGCGCAGCAGCGTCGCGGGGGGATCGAAATAGAGTCGGCCGCGGCTCGAGAGCGGGGCCGCGAGGAGGGCGAGCGTCTTCTCTTCCTCGAAGCGGGCCTCGAAGCCCGGCATCGTCCGAAATCCCGCGAGCAGGGCCGCGAGCGTCGCTGGCGCAGGGTCGGACGCTCCGGCCGGGATCGCGACGAGCGCCGGAGCCACGAGGGCGAGAGCGAGCCCGAGCGCTGCGCGGAACGCGCGCCGGGCGGCATTTCGACTAACGCTGGAGGCGGCGGTAGATCGCATCGGGGGTCTCGTAGAAGAGCGCGCCGCTCGCATCGGTCGTCGCGAGGACGCAGTGTCCGCGGGCGCTCGTCCGGTCGTGGCTCAGATTGCGCACCGTGTAGGCGACGCGGATCAGGGGGCGCGCCGCCTTGAGCCGTGCCGTGATCTCGGCGACCTCTCCGTAGGCGAGCGGATGGGTGTAGCGGCAACGCACGTCGACGACGTACATGCGGTAGCCGAGATCGCGGATCTCCGGGACGTCGAGCTCGAAGCCGACGAAGAGCTTCGCCCGCGCGAGCTCGAAATACTCGAGATAGCGCCCGTGCCAGACGATCCCCATCGGGTCGCAGTCGTGGAAGGGCACGGTCGTCCGAACGCTCGTCACGACGGCGGGCCGCTCTTCGGGGAGCTCGAGGCTCGTCATCCGACGAGGCTCCCCTCGCCGGCGCCGAGTACGTCGCCGCGCATGCGCACGAGCAGCGCCTGCAGATCGAGGTCCATCCTCCGATCTTCGACCAGGGGCGGCGCGACCTCGCGCACGCCGGCGTGCAGCGCCCCGAGCCGTCCGCGCGGCGCGAACCCGCGCAGGTCGAAGGCCTGGCAGGCGGCGAGCAGCGCGATCGCCACGACCTGCTCCGCGAGCTCGACGACCCGCAGGAGGTCGCGGGCGGCCGTCGTCGCCATCGGGACCTTGTCCTGGTTGTGAAGCTCCGTGCTCCGACTGAAGAGGCTCGCCGGGATCGCCTGCTTCTGCGCTTCGGCGGCCATGCTCGAGGCCGCGATCGAGGCCGCCTTGAACCCGTTGTGGGCGCAGGCCTCGTTGCCGACGACGCCGACGAGATCCGCCGGCAGCCCGCCGTTCTCCGCCGGGTGGCAGAGCAGCATGAGCTGCCGGTCGACGAGACAGGCGACGTTCGCGACGGCGATCTTGAGCGCGTCGCAGGCGAAGGCGACGTGGCCACCGTAGAAGTTGCCGCCGTGCAGGATCACCTCGTCGTCGAGGTCGACGATCGGATTGTCCGAGACTCCGCAGAGCTCGGTCTCGAGCGCTTCGCGCGCGGGCCGGAGGGCGTCGACCAGGACGCCGATCACGTGGGGCGCGCAGCGCACCGAATAACGGTCCTGGAGCCGCTCCGGCGTGCGCCGATCGGGCATTTCGACGAGGGCCGCGTGGATCCGCCGGGCGACCTCGCGCTGGCCGGGATGGGGCTTCACCGCGTGGATGCGATCGTCGAAATGCTCGGGATTCCCGCCGATCGCCGCACTGATCATCGCCGAGAGCAGGGTCGTCGTTCGGGCCAGACGCTCGGCACGCGACCAGCCGAGGCAGGCGAGCGCGGTCGAGACGCTCGTCCCGTTCATGAGTCCGAGCGCTTCTTTCGGGCCGAGCGAGAGCGGCGCGAGCCCCTTCGCGGCGAGCACCTCGGCCGCCGGCCGCACGACGCCGTCGAGGCGGACCTCTCGCTCGCCCACGAGCACGGCCGCCAGGTACGAGAGCGGCGTCAGGTCTCCGCTCGCGCCGACCGAGCCCTCGCACGGCATCTGGGGCAGCACCCGAGCGGCGAGCAGCTCGACGAGGCGCTCGGCGACCTCGGGGCGCACCCCGCTCCGGCCGCACGCGAGCGAGCAGAGCCGCGCGACCATCACCGCCGCGGTCTCCTCGTCGTCGAGCATGCGCCCGGCTCCGACGCCGTGCATGCGCAGGACGTTCAGCGAGAGCGCCGCCGCACGCGACGGCGGAATCGACGTCCCGACCGATCCGCCCACGCTCGTGGTGACCCCGTAGATCGCGTCGCCCTCGCCGTGGCGTACGGCGACGATCTCCGCACTCCGCTTCATGCGATCGCGAGCGTCGGGCGCGAGCAAAGGCACCGCGTGACCGCGGGCGAGGCACACGAGGTCCTCGATGCGAAGCGGACCATCGCCGAGCGTACGCACGTCGACCCCGTGCAGACGGCGAGGCCTCGGATCCGTCATGACGATCGCTGCTCCCAGAAGTCGAAGAAATTGAACCAGTTGTCGGGCGCCTGCCGCGCGTACACCTCGAGGCGACGAGCATACCGCGCCACTTCGTCCTGGAGGACCTCGTCGCGACGGCTGCGCGGCAGGACGATCTGGTCGGCGAAGGGCTCACAGAAGAGCTCGTACCGATCGGGGGCGCGATAGATCCCGAAGACGAGGTAGATCGGGCATTTCAAGATCGCCGCCAGAAGGAAGGGTCCGGTGGCGAACCGCGCCGGGGCACCGAAGAACTGGACTGCGATCGATTTGTCGTTGAGGCCCACCCGATCGGCGAGCAGGGCGATCATGCCCCCCTGCGCGAGCCGGTCGCGAAGGGTCAGCGCGAGGGCGATCGGATCGCGACCGACGTGCACGACCCGACTCGACTGCCCGGGATCGAGTCGCTCGAGCACGGCGTTGATCATGCGGGCATTCTCGAAATGACCCACGATCGTGACGGGAAACTGCTCGACGTCGCTCGCGGCGCGCATCGCCTCGAAGCTGCCCAGATGGGCGCCGAGCAGGATCGCCCCGCGCTTCTCCCGCGCGAGCGCCTCGAGATGATGGTTGCCGGTCCGGTGGATCTCGATGCCCGCGAGCGCGCGCCGGGCGAAGAAGAGCCGGTCCATGGTCACCTGCGCGAAGACGGAGAAATGGGCCAGCACCTCCGCGAGACGCGCCGGACGCCCCCGGACGCGCTCCAGCCAGGCGCGCGATGCCCGTCGCGCACGACCATCGGAGAGCAGATAGTAGGCGGCGATCGCACGCGCGAGGGCCCTCGCCGAAGGACGCCCGCAGGTCGTCGCGACGAAGCTCGCGAGCTCGATCGCCCAGATCGCACCGCGCTCGCGCTGGCGAAGCCAGCCAGCGCGCTCCTCGGAGGGCGACGACCTCGACATTTTCAGGGCCTCCCGCGCCGAGCGCGCCCGCGCGAACGCAGCGGCGACAGACACCAGTCGATCGATGCGCGGGTACAGATCCGGGCGTGCAGCCGAAACAGCCGCGCGTTGTCCCGGAACATCCGGAAATGCGAGATCCCGCCCTGCTCGGCCGGGAGATACCGGACCCCGACCGGCCGATTCACGATCGGCACGCCGGCCCGGGCGAGCAGGACGGCGACTTCGACGTCGAAGTCCATCCGGTCGCAGCGCGTCCCGAGCGCGATCGTCTCCTCGATGGGATAGATCCGGAATCCGATCATCGCGTCGACGATCCGTCCGCGCCCACCGACCTCGAGATCGACCCAGAAGCGCGTGAGCTCGCGGCCGAGGGTCCGCAGCCGGGGAGCGCTGGATTCGTAGACGGGGTGGCCGAGGATCGCGGCCTCGGGATGCGCGCGCGCGGCATCGACGAAGGCGGGGATCGCCGCGAGGTCGTGCTGGCCGTCGGCGTCGATCTGGAATGCGTGGGTGAAGCCGGCCGTCCGGGCGGCTTCGAGGCCCGTGCGCACCGCGGCGCCCTTCCCGCGATTGACGGCATGCCGCACGACGACCGCAGCTCCGGCCCGCGCGAGCGCGTCGCAGGCTTCGCGACCGCGCTCCCCGCTGCCGTCGTCGACGACGAAAACCGCCGGCAGAAATTCGCCGATCCGCACGGCGACGGCTCCGATCGTGTCGGGATTCTCGTACGTCGGGATGACGGCACACAGATGCATGCCCTTCACGCCGACTCCGCGCGGTCGAACTCGAGCTGGCCACTCGAGCAGAGCTCTCCGTGGCGATGGATATCGAAGCGCAGTCGCCGTTCGGATGCACGGGCTTCGCCGTCGCTCACGTCGCTGCGTTCGAGCGAGATCGTGAGCGCGTCCTCGGGCACGATGCGCGACGTGAACTTGACGCGCCCGAGCGCGCGCACGTCGCCGAGATCCGGAAAGACGCGGCGCGCGACCGGCAAGACGAGCTCCTTGATCTGGAGAGCGCCGGCGAGCACCGGATGGCCTTCGAAATGACCTTCGAATGCATCCCAGCCGGCGGGCAGCCGGATCTCGGCCCGCACCCGAATCGCGCCGTCGCCCCGCGCGACCTCGACCTCGCCGAAATCGAGCGCGCGCGCGATCGGTCGGCCCTTCTCGTCGAGCCCGAAGAGCCGGAAGACCCGGGCACGCTGCAGCTTGCCGTTCTCTTCGCGCGGGATCGCGGGGACTGCGACGAGGCGGCGCGGGAGCGTCGACGGTTCGAAGCGCTCGAGCAGCGCGAGCCGCACCGCCGCGAGATCGCAGTCGGCCGGCGAAACGGCCGCGAGCAATTGATGACCGCGCCCCGCCTCCGCCGGTACGGCGATGACGGCGGCGTCCGCGACGTCGGGCCGGCGCCGCAGGCCCTCTTCCATCGCCTCGATCGAGATCCGCCGACCCCCGATTTTGACGATGCCGTCGGCGCGCCCGAGATGGCGGAAGCCCCCGTCCGGGAGGAGCTCGACGACGTCGCCCGTCACGAAGGGCCGCGGCAAGCCCGCCTCGAGATGGGGCGAGTCGACCGCGAGCCGGTCGCCCTCGGCGAGCGTGACGCACACGCCCTCGAAGGGGCGCCACGCCGGCGGCGGCTCCGTGCAGCGTTCGCGGTGTGCGATCCCGCCCGTCTCGGTGGAGCCGAAGACTTCCCGGACCGCGAGGCCGTGACGCTCGCGGAACGCCCGGGCGACCGGATCCGGCAGGGGGCCCGCCGAAGAGACGACCGACCGGAGCGCAGCGAGCGAGCCGGCCCGCAGGCCCGCCAGCGCACGGAGCTGGACGGGCACGGTCACCAGCAGCGTGGCGCCGCCCTCTGCGACGCAGTGCGCGATCGACTCGGCGTGATGGGGCGTTTCTCGGGCGAAGGCGGCGCCGGAGACGAGGGGCAGCAGCAGCGTGAAGAGCAGACCGTAGATGTGGACGGGCGGGACGCTGCCGACGACGCGGTCGCCCGGTCCGATCCCGAACGTCCGGGCCAGGGCACGGGCCTCGCCGTAGAGCTGAGCGGCCGTCTTCGGAGCAGCGAGCATCGGGCCGGTCGTTCCCGAGGTGAAGACGGTCGCGATGACGCCCGGGCCGGGGACGAAGGGGGCTGCGAGCGGCGGGCCGCCGTCGGCCCTTTCGAGCAGGTCTGCGAGCCGGAGGCCGGCGCCCGAATCCGTGTCGTGCAGCAGCGCCACGGTCTCGGGTCGGGACTGCACGGCGAAGATCGACTCGCGCCGAAGGTTCGGCGGCAGGGCGACCGCGTGACCGCGGGCGAGGATGCCGACCCACGCGGCCGCCATCGCATAACGATCCGCATTGGCGACCAGCAGGACGTGGGAGCCGCGCGATGGTTCGGGCAGAGCGCGCGCGACCCGAGCGGCGTCGCGAAGCAGGTCCCCGGCCGTCTTCGCGCCTGCGCCGCCGAAGGCGACGGGCTCTCCGAGCGGGTGTCGATCGAGAAGGCCCTGCTCGCTCACTCCGTCGTCACGCCGATTCGGTCGCTGCACCCGTCGCGGAACCGGTCTGGGCCCGCACGAACTCCGCCAGCGTCTTGACCGAGTAGAAGAACTCCCGGTTGCGCTCGTCGTCGGGCGAAGTCACGACCCCGAATTTCTCCTGGAGGGCGAGCGCCAGCTCGAGGGCATCGATCGAGTCCAGGCCGAGCCCCTCCACGAACAGCGGAGCGTCGGTCTCGATCTCCGCGGGCTCGACGTCCTCGAGGGCGAGCGCGTCGACGATCAGGTGCTTCAACTCTTCTTCCAGCGACTTCTCTTCGAGCGACATCTCTTCGAGCGACTTCTGCATTTTGACCTTCGGGCGTCATCGACGCACAGCGGGCTTGGGCCGGCCGACCGGGCCGCTGCTGCCCTCGAGTCGCTCGAGCTCCGTGGTGATCTGCCGCGCCACTATATCCCGCAGGATTCGGCTGGACGACCCGGCGAATGCGGGCGCGCTCGGGTCGATGGGCGGAAGGACGTCGATGCGCAAGCGCGGCAGGTCGGTGGGAGGACGGCTGAATCCGCTCGTCTTGCCGAGGAAGCGAGGACGACAGGTGATGACGAGCGGGACGATGGGGACTCCCGCGCGCCGAGCGATCTCGAACGCGACGCGACCGAACGCGTGCAGTCCTCGTTCGGGAGATCGCGTGCCCTCCGGGAAGATGATGACCCGCAGTCCCGCAGAGAGTCGATCCATCGCAGCTTCGACCATCTGGGCGACGCGGAGGGAATCCTGGCCCGCACCCGCGAACTGGCCCGCGTGATGAAAGAGGGGTCGGGCCCAGAAGCTGTTGAACAAGCTCGCCTTCACGGGATAGACGAGGTCGGAATCCGCGGCGAGCAGAGCGCTGATGTCCATCAGTGTGGGGTGGTTGGCGACCAGGACACAGGGGCCCGTCGGAATCTGAGCCGCATGCCGCGCCGGATCGAAATCGACCAGACGGGTCCAGCGAAGGAAGGCGTGCATCGACCGGAAGGCGATCGAGACGATCCTGCGCAGCCGACGCGCCCGGCGGGCGGGATGTCGCGTCGGCAAGCTGCTCCAGAGCGCGAACAGGGCGTATCCGACCGGACTCGCCGCGGAATACGCCGCCACGCAGAGCGCGACGCCGACGCGTCGGACGCTGCGCCGAGCCATTCGTACGAAGCGACCGGCGGAGCCTTCGGCTATCACTTCATCCATCTGATCCGCATCGTCTGGCGCGTCGCCCGAGCGGTCGCGGGACGACGCGAGAGCTCGCCCCGGAAAGTTCTTGCGCGCCGGCCGCGAACCTAGGGAAAGGGAGCCCGGTGGGCGACGTCTCTCTCCACGATTTGGCCGACGATTCGTTCTTCGATGTCGCGATCTGCGGCGGCGGCCTCGCAGGTCTCACGCTCGCCCTCCAGCTGAGGCGGAACCTGCCGGAGCTCCGCGTCCTCGTCGCCGAACGGACGCGCCGCCCGTTGCCCGACGCGGCCCACAAGGTCGGCGAGTCGAGCGTCGAGCTCGGCTCGAGCTATTTCGAGAGCCTCGGCCTTCGCGAATACCTGCGCGACGAGCATCTGTTCAAGTTCGGGCTGCGCTTCTTTCCCGGCGGCGGAACGCTTCCGCTCCATCAGCGCTGCGAGATCGGTCCCGCCAACGAACCCGTCGTCCCCTCCTATCAACTCGACCGGGGCAAACTCGAGAACGATCTGCGCGATCGGATCGTTCTCGCCGGCGCGACCCTCGTCGAGGGCGCGAAAGTCGGGCGGATCGATCTCGGCCCCGGCGACACCCCCCATCGGGTCGAGCTCGGTGAGGCGGGGACGCTGCGGGAGATCCGCTGTCGCTGGGTCATCGATGCGTCCGGGCGTGCCGCGCTGCTGCGCAAGCGCCAGAAGCTGACGCGCGGCTCGCGCCACGTCGCCAACGCGGGCTGGTTCCGCGTGAAGGGCAAGGTCGACATCACCCGCTTCGTTCCGGATTCCGAGCGGGAATGGCACGCGGCGAGCTGGGCACCGCATCGCTGGCGGTCGACGAATCACCTGATGGGTCCCGGCTATTGGGCCTGGGTGATTCCGCTCTCGACCGGCAATACGTCGATCGGGCTCGTCGGCCACGACAGCCACATCCCCTTCGACGTCGTGCGGAACCTGGACAACACGATGGCCTGGATGCGCGAGCACGAGCCGGTGCTGGCGAACGCGCTCGAGCACCACGAGGTCCTCGATTTCTGCTGCCTCAAGAACTACAGCCACAACGTGGCGCGGGCCTGGTCACCGGAGCGCTGGGCGATGGTCGGAGAAGCCGGCGCGTTCGCGGATCCGCTCTACAGCCCCGGAAGCGACTTCATCGCGTTCGCCAACGTCTTCACCGAGGAGATGATCCGCCGCGATCTCGCCGGCGAAGACCTGACGATCCGCGCGCGCGAACTCTCCTCCCTCTACCGCTCCCTGATCGGCAACTGCATCGAGCTCTATGCCCACGCGGCGCCCGTCTACGGTCATCCGAGCGCGCTGCTGGCCAAGGTCTACTGGGACAACTTCACCTACTGGTCCTACCCCTGTCAGCTCTTTCTCCAGGGCCTCTACCGCCTGACGGGCGCCGAGTTCGAGCAGCTCCAACCGATCGGCATGCGATATGGCCAGCTCGGCAACTGGATGCAGTCGGTGTTCACCGCCTGGGCCGAGCTCGCACCCGAGCCGACCCGGGCCGGCTTCAAGGGCATGCCCAGCTATCCCTCGGTCTTGATCGATGCCCACCTCGCGCTTCGCAATCGCTGGGATGCCAAGGAGACCGTCGACGCGATGCGCATGCGCCTGGCTCAGGCCGAGGAGATCTTCGGCGAGCTGCTCCTGCGGGCGCTCGATGCCGTCGGTCCAGAGCAGGTGGACACCTTCATGGAGCGGGTCGGCGCGGCGCGTTGGGACGTCCAGATCGACGACGAACGCCTCGCTGCGGTGGAGACCATCGGACTCGAGCGGCGCCGCACACTGCGCCCCCTCGCACGCGACGTCGAACGCAGCCTCGGACGACCCGCACGACGCGTCGACGAAGTCACGCTCCGGCGCGTCCTCGGACCGCTCGTCACGAAGGGGATCCGCCCAGCCGACGGCGAGGAATCCGCGCTCGACCCGGGTGGTCGGTCTTGAACGATTCGCCCGACGCGGAGGCTGCGGACCGGCAGGTCCTCTCGCTGCTCGCCGGCAAATGGCTTGCGGCCGCCGTCTGCGC
>CAUJGH010000533.1 GCA_963169575.1 Myxococcota bacterium
CGGGTGTCGTGCTCTTCCATGCGCTGCTCGAACGCCGGATCGTCCTGCTGCCCGTCAACGCGCGGCTCGCGGAGCCGGAGATCGTGCGCGCGCTCGCGGCGACGGAGGTCGCGGCGCTCTTCGTCTCGGATGCGACCCCGCCCGCGCTCGCGCAGCGCATCGCAGCGGGGGCGGGGTGTGGACGGGTTCTCTTCTCGGCGAGCGAGGGCGAGCTCGCGCCGACGCTGGCACGCGCAACCGGCGAGGGGCGGCGGGGCGACGCGCGCCTCCCGGACGATGCGGCGCTCGTGCTGATGACCTCGGGCACGAGCGGCCGCTCGAAGGCGGCGGTCCTCGGCTTCGACAATCTGATCGCGAGCGCGGACGCGTCGGCGCGCCTGCTCGGCAGCGAGGCCGGCGACCGCTGGCTCCTCTGCATGCCGCTCTTCCACATCGCCGGGCTCTCGATCCTGATGCGGGCCGCGCGGGTCGGGGCCAGTGTCGTGCTCGAACCGCGCTTCGATGCAGCGCGGATCTCGGCGCTTCTCGACGGCCATGCGATCACGCATCTCAGTCTCGTCGCGACGACCCTCGCGCAGCTGCTCGAGGTGCGCGGCGATCGGCCGGCGCCCGCGGCCCTGCGGCTCGTGTTGATCGGCGGCGGGCCCGCGCCGGAGTCGCTGCTCGAACGCGCGCTCGCCCTCGGCTATCCGATCGCGCCGACCTATGGCCTGACGGAATCCGCCTCGCAGGCCGCGACCCGGCCGCCGGGGGCGGAGGGCGGGCTCGTTCCGCTTCCGGGCGTCGAGATCCGGATCGTGGACGGCGACGATCATCCCGTCGCGATGGGCAGCGAGGGGGAGATCCAGCTGCGCGGCCCGATCGTGATGCGCGGCTATCTCGGCGACCCCGAAGCGAACGCGCACGCGCTGCGCGGCGGCTGGCTCGCGACGGGCGATGTCGGTCGGCTCGACGGGGCAGGGACGCTCCGCGTGCTCGATCGGCGCTCGGATCTGATCCTCTCGGGCGGCGAGAACGTCTATCCGGCGGAGATCGAGTCGATCCTCGCGTCGCATCCCGACATCGCCGATGCCGGCGTCGTCGGCGTCGCGGATGCGCGCTTCGGCGCGCGGCCGCTCGCGTTCGTCGTCTGGCGCGCGGGGGCGGCACGCGATGCGGAAGCGCTCGCGGCGTGGTGCCGGTCGCGGCTCGCGGGGTACAAGATCCCGGTCGCGTTTCGCGCCGCCGACGCGCTGCCGCGCAATGCAGCGGGGAAGCTGCTGCGGCGCGAGCTCGCGCGCGAAGCCGCCGAGCCGGGCCGGACGGTCGAGCACGTCGCGGGCGACGCGGGCGGCCAGAGCTCGGCTTAGGCCCGAGCCGCCGCTCAGCCTTCGGCTTCGGCCGTCAGGTGTTTCAGGAAGATCTCGCGCACCTGGCGCATCGTCTCCTCGGGATCGCGGTCCGCGAACGCCTCCGCCGGGATCGGATCGAGGATCTCGATCGAGATCGGATGCTGGCCCTGGAGCACGAAGCCCCGCTTCGGGAGCGCCTCGGCCGTTCCGCGGATCAGGATCGGCTGCAGGGGCACGCGATTGTGCGCGGCGATCCGGAACGCCCCGGTTCCGAACGCGCGCAGCCGGCCCGTCGCCGAGCGCGTGCCTTCCGGAAACATCAGGATCGAGCTTCCGCCGGCGAGCGCCCGATCGCAGTGGCGGAACATCGCGCGCGTGCTCTGTTTGTCGCCGCGGCGCAGCGGGATGTAGTCGCAGAGCAGCATGTTCCAGCCGATCAGGGGCACCCGGAAGTTCTCGATCTTCGACACCCATTTGAAATGACTCTGGAGCCGGAAGAGCACGAGGATGTCGAGCAGCGAGAGATGGTTCGCGACGATCACCGCCGGCCCCACCTCGTAGAGCCGCTCCCGGCCGACGACGCGCACCGGCCAGGCGGGATTCAGCCAGGTATAGAGGGAGGCCCAGAACGACGTGAAGCGGTGGAGCACGGCGCGGCGCGGATCGAAGGCCGCCGTCAGGATCCAGAGTACGAGGGCGACCGGAAAGAGCGCGATCGACGAGAGCGCGACGAAGCCCCAGAAGAGCAGCGAGCCGACGAGTCGGAGGATCATCTCGGCCCCGCCTCGCGCGCAGCGTCGACGAAGGCGAGGAAGAGCCTCTGGGCGAACGCGTCGCGCTGCTTCTCGGGATGCCACTGCACGCCGAGCAGGAAGGGCGCCGCGCCGGCGTCGTCCATCGCCTCCCCTTCGATCGCCTCGACGACGCCATCGGGGCTGCGGGCAGCGACCTGCTGGCCGCGGCCCGGGCTGCGCACGCCCTGGTGGTGGAGGCTGTTCACGCGCGCGGCGGTCTCGCCGGCGATCGCGGCGAGGCGGCTGCCCGCGGTGATCGCGATCGGATGGAGCTCCTCGGGCGCGAGCTTGTGGGGCGCGGCGTCCGGGCGCTCGGTCGGGAGGTGGGCGTCGAGGCGTCCGCCGGCTGCGAGGGCCATCAGCTGCATGCCGTAGCAGATGCCGAGGATCGGGAGACCGCGGGCGCGAGCGGCCTCGAATAGCATGCGGTCGAAGGCCAGCTGCTCGGCGGGGACGAGGTCGAGTCGGGCCAGCGCCTCGGGCGGGAGCGGCGCCTGCGGCGGGAGGTCGTCGCCCCCGGGCAGCAGCAGACCGCCGAGCGAATCGACCAGGGCGTCGACGTCGGATTGGATCGGCAGATGGAGCGGAGCCCCTCCGGCGCGGTCGACGGCGTCGGCGTAGCTGCGATCGATGTAGTGGTACGCGCGTCCGGAACGCCAGCGGCCTCGATCGTCGAGCGAGAGCGGGATCCCGATTCGAGGTCGGTGCATGGCACGAGCATAGCCACCTGCGGCATCCTGCCCGCATGTCCCAGGTCGTGATCGCAGGCTGTGGCTACGTCGGCAACGCGCTCGCGCGGATGCTGCTCGCCGAGGGCCATGAAGTCTTCGGCATCCGGCGCAATCCGTCCGAGCTGGCGAAGGGGGTCCGGGCGATCCGCGGGGATCTCGCGGATCCGCGCTCGCTCGGCCCGGCGCCCCAGCGGGTCGAGTACGCGGTCTTCGCGGTCGCCGCGGACGAATCCTCCGAGCAGGCCTACCGCCGGGCCTATCTCGACGGGCTCGCCGGCTTCCTCGAGTGGCTCGCGGACGAGGGCCAGCGGCCGAAGCGGATCGTCATGACCTCCTCGACCTCCGTCTACGGCCAGCGCCGAGGGGAGCACATCGACGAGGATTCTCCGACCCATCCGACCCAGTTTCGCGGCGAGACCCTGCTCGCCTCCGAGCGCCTGCTCGCGGCCTCGGGCATGTCGACCGTCGTCGTCCGCCTCGGCGGGATCTACGGTCCGGGGCGCGAGAGCCTGATCGAACGCGCCCTCGCCGGCGAGCTCTCCATCCGCCCCGCCGAACATTTCTCGAACCGGATCCACCGCGACGACGCCGCCGGCCTCGTGCGCCATCTGCTCTTCCATCCGGCGCCGGCCGCGCTCTATCTCGGCGTCGACTCCGAGCCCGCCGAGGAGTCCCGTCTCTACACTTTTCTCGCCAAGGAGCTCGGCCTGCCCGAGCCGACGCTCGACGAATCCGGCGAATCCAGCCGCCGACGGCCGGGCGTCGGGAGCAAGCGCTGCAGCAATCGCCGCGCCCGCGAGAGCGGTTATGCGTTCCGCTTTCCGACCTTCCGGGAGGGTTACGGTGCGCTGATCCGGGCGCGCCGGGCTGGTTCGTGACGCCGAAGCTCGCCGCCGCGACCCTCGCGATGCCCGGCGCGATCTACTCGCCCTTCGCGGATCGCATCCATGGACATCCCGGCCCGCTCTTCCCGCTGCACGTCGGCGATACCTGGCGCGATCCCTTCGTCGGCGCCCGCAGCGAGGACGTCGAGAGCGCGAAGACGCCGCGCCTGCACGCCTACTGCGATCCGCGCGGTGTGCCCGCGCTGCTCGATGCGGTGCGCGACAAGCTCCGCCGCCGCAACGGCCTCGTCCACGAGCCGGGCGAGCTCCTGATCACGGCCGGGGCCACCGGCGGTCTCGCCGCCCTCGCCGGCGCCGCCCTCGCCCCGGGCGACGAGATCCTCATCCTCGCGCCCTTCTGGCCGCTGATTCGCGGCATCGCGCAGAGCTTCCGCGCGCGGGCGGTGGAGGTGCCGTTCTTCGATCGCGTCTCGACCCTCGAGGAGGCCGTCGCCGCCGTCGCCGAGCGCATTACGCCGCGCAGCCGCGTCCTCTATGTCTCGACGCCGTCGAACCCGACCGGCCGCATGATCCCGGGCGACTGGCTCGAGGCGCTCGCCGCGCTCGCCCGCCGCCACGACCTCTGGATCTTCGCGGACGAGGTCTACGAAGACTACGCCTACGCCGGCGAGCACGTCTCGATCGGCCGCTTCGCCCCGGAGCGGACCGTCTCCGTCTACTCGGTCTCGAAGAGCTATGCGATGGCCGGCCAGCGCGTCGGCTATCTCGCAGGTCCCGAGCCGATCGTCGCGAACGCCCGCAAGATCGCGACCCACGTCTACTACCACGCCCCCGTGATCGGTCAGCACACCGCCCTCGCCGCAATCGAGCAAGGCGCCGACTGGCTCGCGGCGAATCGCGAAGCCGACCGCGCCGTCGGCCGCGCCGTCGCCGCCCGGCTCGGGCTGCCGGAGCCCGAGGGCGGGACCTTCCTCTTTCTCGACGTGCGCCGCTGGCTCGACGGGCGCGGTTTGATGGGATTGCTCGAGGACTGCTTCGAGCAGGGTGTCCTCGTCGCGCCGGGCCAGTCCTGCGGGTCCGACTACGGCGATTGGATCCGCATCAGCTACACGGCGGCTCCGGCGGAGAAGGTGCTCGAAGCAGCCGCGCGCCTCGAACGGGTGTTGGCGCGAAGGACCCGCGCTTCCGCCTGAGCCGCGCCGCGCCGGGCGTTCCGGACGCGCGCCGTCCATCGCTTCGCCGCGCCCCAGGCCCGGTGCGATCGAGTATGCTCGGCCCGCGCGTTCGCGCGCCGTGTCCGCGCCGCTCGCGGTCTTCGTCGTCCATTCGGCGCATGCCGCCGGTCCATCGTCCGCTCCACCTCGAAGGAAATCCGCATGTCGATCGATCTCGTCCGCAACGCCCCGAAGACGCCCGCCCGAACCGCCAGCATCAAGTCGATGGAGTACTCCATGCGCGGCGACGCGAAGGCCTGGCTCGACCTCTTCGCCGACGACGCGATCGTTCAGGATCCCTACGGCCCCTCGCCGATGGATCCCAAGGGCAACGGGCATCATGGCAAGGCCGCGATCGAGAAGTTCTGCGCGGCCTACATCCAGCCCGACCGCATCCGCTTCGAGGTCCGCCAGACGCTGAGCTCCGGCGGCGCCTGCGTGAACGTCGGCACGATCTTCGCCAAGAGCTTCGACGGACGTTATGCCTGGAACGAGGTCATCAACGTCTACGAAGTGAACGAGGCGGGGAAGATCACGCTGCTGCGATCCTACTGGGATTACGAAGCCAATCAGAAGACGGCCTTCTAGGCCGGGCGCGAGCGGCGAGCTTGCTCTTCGTCGAACGCAGCAATCGGACGGAGGCGCTGTTCGCGGGACTCGCCGAGCGCCTGACCGCGCCGGGGCGCGATCCGCTGGCGCGGGCGGTCGTCGTCGTCCAGGGCGCCGGCATGGAGCGCTGGATCGCCCAGCAGGTCGCCCGCCGGAGCGGGGTCTGCGCGAACGTCGAGTTCCCCTTCCCCCGGCCTTTTCTCGAGAGCTTGTTCGAAGCGATGCCGGGCGCGCACGGCGAAGCGGCGCCGCGCGTCTGGGATCTCGACCGGATGACCTTCGCGATCGCGCGGACGATCGCGCAGGCGAACGACGCGGCGGCGACGGGCGAGCACGCGGCGGAATTCGCCCCGCTCCTGCGACATCTCGCCGGCGAAGACCGCGATGGGCGGCTCGTCTCGCTCGCGCGCCAGATCGCGAACGTCTTCGATCAATACATCACCTACCGACCCGATTGGACGCGCGCCTGGGAGCGCGAAGGGCAGGGGCCCGAGGCGATCGCGAGCGAGCCGACGCTCGGCTGGCAGATCCGGCTCTTCCGCGCGCTGCGGGAAGCGCTCGGCCCGGGGCATATCGCGGATCGCGCCGCCGCCTTCTGCACCGCCGTCGCCGGCCCGGGGCGCCGCGCGCTCGAGACGAACCTGCGCCGCCGCTTTCCGGACGCGATCGAGATCTTCGCCGTCGCGACGCTGCCGCCGCTGCATCTCGAGGTCGTGCGCGCGCTCGCGACGGTGGTCGACGTCCGGCTCTCGGTGCTGACGCCCTCGCGCGCCTGGTATTCGGATCTCTGGCGCGAGACGCGCGATCCGCTGGCGCCGCCGCCGGGGGCGATCGGCGGGCTGCTCGCGGGTCTCGGCCGGCTCGGTGCCGATTTCCAGCAGACGCTCGAGAACGGCGTATCCCCGGACGGCGGAGACCGCGAGCTCTTCGAGGCGCCGACGAGCGAGGGCGACGAGGCGAGCCTGCTCGCGCGGCTGCAAGCGCGGCTGCTCGATCTCGACGAGGGCGCGGAGGCAGGTCCGATCGGCTCCGTCGCGCGAGACGACGATTCGATCCGCGTCCATCTCTGCCATGGTCCGCGCCGCGAGCTCGAAGTCGTCGAGAGCGTCCTGCGCGCGGCCTTCGAGCGGGATCCGACGCTCGCGCCGGAAGACGTGATCGTGATGGCGCCGGACATCGACGCGATCGCCGCCGACATCGACGCGGTCTTCGGGCCCGGCGCCGACGAGGGCGACGGGATCCCCTATCGCATCGCCGATCGCGGCACCTATCGCCGCTCCCCCGTCGCCGATGCGTTCCGCGCGCTGCTCGGCCTCGTCGGCACGCGCATGAGCCGCAGCGCGGTCTTCGACTGGCTCGCGCTCCCCGACGTCGCGGCGCGCTTCGCGCTCGCCGAAGACGGTGTCCTCGCGCTCGCGGACTGGGCCGAACGGGCCGGGCACCGCTTCGGCCTCGACGAGGCGCAGCGTGCGTCGCTCGGCCTGCCCCCGCTTCGGGGCCATACCCTCGCCGGCAGCCTCGACCGCCTCGTCCTCGCCCATGCACTCGGCGAGACGCAGGACGTCGTTCGCGGCCTCTCCCCCGTCGCACTCGACGCCTTCGCGGATCCGGCCTGGATCGGGGCGATCGCGGAGGTCGATGCGCTGCTCGGCTTCGCGGTGGACGGGAGCCGCGGAGCGCGCAGCGTCGCCGAATGGGCGGATTGGCTCGAAGGACTGCTCGCGCGCAGCGTCCTCCGGAACGACGCGAACAGCCATGAGCACGGCGCGATCGTCGGCCTGCTCCAGCGCCTGCGCAGCACCGCGGAGGTCGTCGGCTTCACGCGCGCGATCGCCTTCGACGCGATGCGCGACCGCGTCGTCGCGGCGCTCGCGGAGTCGCCCTCGCCCCAGGCCTTCCTCGCCGGCGGCGTCACCTTCTGTCAGCTCGTTCCGCTGCGTGCGATCCCCTTCCGCATCGTCGTCATCACCGGCCTCGTCGACGGCGACTTCCCGCGCAGCCGCGCCGCCGTCGGCTTCGACCTGATGGCGAAGCACGCGCGGGCCGGCGACCGCACGGTCCGCGACGACGACCGCCATCTCTTCCTCGAAGCCCTGCTCTCGGCCCGGGAGAAGCTCGTCCTCACCGCCCCCGCGCGCGATCTCCAGAACGGCCAGGCCCGTCCGGCCTCGATCGTCGTCAGCGAGCTGCTCGACGCGCTCGACGCGAGCTTCGCTCCGGCGGCGGTCGACGGCGGTGAGGTTGCCGTCCCGCCGCGGCTGCGCGCTCGGCTCGTCGTCTCCCATCCGCTCCAGGCGACGAGCCCGCGTTATTTCGAGCGCGGGCGCGATCCGCGGCTCGTCTCGCGCAGCGAGCGGGCCCATCGCGGGGCGCTCGCAAGGCGCGAAGCGCTGGCGGCACGCGAGTGGACCCCGCGCGCGTTCCTCGCGCCGAAGGGTACGGGCCTCGTCGCGCGGCAGGCCGAAGCGCTGGTCGCGGCGTCCGGCCCGCCGACCCTCTCGCTCGACGTGCTGATCGATCGCATCCTGCGCTCGACGCGTCATTTCGCACGCGAGGTGCTCGCGCTCCGCCTGCCGCGACCCGAGGCGGTGCAGGGCGATCTCGATCCGTTCGAGCTCGCGCCCCTCGAGAAGGCGGCGCTCGGCCGTGCGCTCTTCGCGGATCTCGCGGCGGGCCTCCCGTTCGAGCAGGCATTCGAGCGGATGCGCGCGAATCCGCTGCTGCCCGCCGGCCTCCCGGGCGAGATCCTCGTGCGGGGCGTGCGCAGCGAGGCCCAGTCGATCGCGCGCATCGCCGCCGCGCGCCAGGTCGGCGATGCGCTGCCCGATCTCGATTTCGAGCTCGCGCTGCCCGCGCGTGCGGGCGGATCGCCGGCGCGTCTCGTCGGGCGGATCGATCGGCTCTGGCGCTCGGCCCGCATCGAGGCGGAGTTCGGTCGGCTCGGGGGGAACCGGGAGTCGGGGCTCTGGATCCGGCATCTCGTGCTGTGTGCGCTCGCCGACGCGGGCCATCCGCTGCCGCGCGAGAGCGTCGGGATCGGACGACCGCCGAGGGACGACAAGAGCAAGAAGGAGCGGCTCGCGGTCGTCGTCTTCGCGCCGGTCTCGTCTCCGCTCGAGCGGCTCTCTTCGTTGTTCGAATGGGCATGGCGTGTGCCGGATGCGCCGCTGCCCTTCTTCGAGGGCGCGTCGAAGAAGTTCGCGGAGAAATGCGGCTCCGAAAAGGACGGCGCTCTGGCGACAGCCTGGCGCGCAGCGCGCTCCGAGTTCGAGGGCCGTGACGATTTCGGCCGGCGGAAGGCCGAAGGCGAGCAGGATCTCGAGACCGTGCGCGTCTGGGAAGGTTGCGCCCCGATCGCGCCCGCCGGAGAGAACGGCGTCGCCCTCGGCTTCGACGAGGTCGCGCGCGGCTTCTTCGAGCCGCTCTTCGAAGCGCGCCGGCAGCTCGCCGAATGAGCGCTCGATCGAGCCAGACGCCGCCGCCCGAGGCATTCGATCCCCGCACGATCCCGCTCGCCGGAAGGACGACCTTCATCGAGGCCAGCGCCGGAACGGGCAAGACCCACGCTCTTGCGACCCTCTATCTGCGTCTGCTGACCGAGCACGATCTGCGGCCCGCCGACATCCTGGTCGTGACCTTCACCCAGGCCGCGACGGCGGAGCTCCGCGATCGCATCCGCGACCGCATTCGCGAGGCGCTGGAGGGCGATCCCGGGCCGGGCGAGGCGAGTCTGCGCCGCGCGCTCCAGCGCTTCGACGAGGCGGCGATCTTCACGATCCACGGCTTCTGCCAGCGCACCCTGCAGGAGAGCGCCTTCGAGAGCGGGCTGGCTTTCGAGGCCGAGCTCGCCTCGAAGCCCGAGATCCTGCAGCGAACCCTCGCCCACGATCTCTGGATGCGCCTGCTCGAAGAAGAGGACGACGCCCTGCGCGAATGGCTGACCGCCGGTGCGGGTCGGCGCCGCTGGAGCTTCGAGCCCGACGCGCTCTTCGCGTTGATCCGCGAGCATCTCGGCGCCGACGAGGAGATGCCCGTCTGGCCCGCGCTCGCGCAGCTGGAGTCGGAGTCCGGGGCGCAGTCGCCGTCAGCACCGGGGGCGGAGCGCATTGGCGCCGATCCGGTCGGAATCGCAGCGGCCGTCGACGCCGCCTGGCTTCGCTTCGCGGAGCTCTGGACGGAGCGGCGCGATGCGATCGAACGGCTCTGGCTCGACGACGCGGTCGGTTTCAACCGGAGCAAGTACAAGACGGAGACGATCCGGGGGCGCTGGATCCCCGACCTCGATGCGCTCGCGCGCGACGTTCTCGCGGCGGCGACGGCGGCCGAACGCATCGGGCTCGAGCGGCCCGAGTTCTTCGACAAGCTGACGAACGCGGGGCTGGCCGCGGGCATGAAGCAGAAGTTCGCGCCGCCCTCGGATCCCTTCTTCGACGCCTGCAGCGAGCTCGCGCGCCTCCTGCCAGCGCTCGCGTCGAGCTTCGACGTGCGCGCGCTCGCGCTTCGCCGGCGATTCGTCGAGGCGGTGCGGGCGGCGGATCGGCGGCGGCGAGGGGAAGAGCACGTGCTCTTCTTCGACGATCTGCTGTCCCAGCTGCGCAGCGCGCTCGCGGGGCCCGGCGGCGAGGCGCTCGGCGCGGCGCTGCGCGCGCGCCATCGCTTCGCCTTGATCGACGAGTTCCAGGACACCGACGCGGTGCAGTACGCGATCTTCAGCCGCGTCTGGAACGACGAGGCGGCCCGGGCTGCGGGAGGCGGTCTCGTGTTGATCGGCGATCCGAAGCAGGCGATCTACTCCTTCCGCGGTGCGGACATCCATACCTATCTCGCCGCTCGAGGCGATGCGGGCGGCGAGGTCCATACACTCGGCGTGAACCAGCGCTCGGAGCCGGCGGTCGTCGCCGCCGTGAACGCGGTCTTCGGCGCTTCGAGCGATCCCTTCGCGGAGCCGGCGATCGGCTTCCATCCCGTCACGGCGGCCGATCGCGAGCGGCCCCGATGGGACGCGGAGGAGCGCTACCAGGCCGGCCTGCGGGTCTCGCTGCTGTCGAGCGAGGCGGCGCAGGCGGCGGCGCCCGGCGAAGCCGAGGCGAAGGGCAGCATCGCGCTTCGCTTCGCGCGCACGGGCTGGATGCAGGCGGTCGCGCGCGACATCGCGGAGCTGCTCGAGTCGAACACGATGATCGGCGACCGGAAGATCGCGCCCTCCGACATTGCGGTCCTCGCGCGGCGGCGCAGCGAGCTCGACGCCGTGCGCCGCGCGCTCGACACGCTCGGGATCCCGAGCGTCAGCCGCGGCGACGGCAACGTCTTCGAGTCGCGCGAGGCCTGGGAGCTCTCGAGCGTCCTCGCGGCCTGGCTCCATCCGGGCGATCTGCGCCGTCTGCGCGCCGCGCTCTCGAGCGGCGCGCATGGCTACGGCGCCGCCGCGCTCGCCGCACTCGACGACGAATCGCCCGAGCTCGCCGCGTTCGCGGAACGCTTCGCGCATTACGGCCGGCTCTGGTCGCAGGCGGGCTTGCCCCGGGCCTTCGAGACCTGGCGCGCGCGCGAAGGCGTCAGCGAGCGGCTGCTCGCCCATCCCGAC
>CAUJGH010000534.1 GCA_963169575.1 Myxococcota bacterium
GGCGGAGAAGGCCCGTGGCCCATCGCGGCGGGGGATTTCAGCGAACGCGACGCCCGCCCCGGAGCCCGCGCGACTGCGCTACTCGCGGCGCGGGTGTTTGGTATGGTCTGCCAGTTTTCAACCAGGGAGATGCCCGATGAATCGCCAGCGCTCGTCCGTCCTCGGCTCGACTTTCCTCCGATCGATCTCCCGATCGATCGTCGACCGCCCGAGCGGCGCCGTTCTCCTCGCGACCCTGTTCGCGCTCGTCGCCTTCGCGATCGGCTGCGATTCCGGAACCCAGGAGCCGGCCGCGCCGACGCCCGAGACGCCCGAGGCAGCCGCTGAAGTCGAGGGATCGGCCGAGGCCGGGAGCGAAGCGGCCGCGCCGGTGGCGCGCGAGGGCGAGATCGATCCGTCGCGCTTCCCCAGCGAGCTGCCGGAAGGTGTGACGGCGGCGGTTCCGGACAATTTCCCGAGTGACATTCCGCTCTATCCGGGCGCTCAGGCGGCCCAGGGCAAGGGCGTCGAGTTGGAGGGCTCTCCCCAGTCCGCCGTCCAGCTGGTGTCGAACGACGCGCTCGGCGACGTCCACAAATTCTACTCCGACGAACTCGCCGCGAAGGGCTGGACGTTCGAGCAGGATACGGAAACCGAGGCCGCCGCCATCATCAAGGCCTCGAAGGGCGAATGCCAGACGAACATCATGATCACGCCGGCCCCGGGCGGCGGCAGCGACATCTACATCGTCACCGGTTGTTAGTCTCCCGATCCGATCCGACGATCTGCGTCGGATCGGATCGGGCGGGACCGTCGGGCCCGAGCCGCCCCACGACGCGATAGAGCCGTCCCGCCTCGCCGCGCGGGTCTACGATCGGCTCGACCTCGATCGGGCTCGGAAGGCCGGCGAGCACCGCCTCCGAGATCACGAGCGAATCCGGCGCCGCGCATTTCTGGATGTGGCCCGCGAGATCGAGAACCTCGCTGTAGGCGACGCCCGCCTCGAGATCCACGAGTGATTCGCCCGTATGGGCTCCGATTCGAAAGCGGAACGGCTGCGCGAGCAGGTTCTGCTCGCGATTGAAGTCGGCGAGCCGATCGAGGATCGCGCAGCCGGCGAGCACCGCCTCGCGCGCCTGCTCGAAGAAGCACATCAGCTCGTCGCCGTTGCTGTTGAGGACCTGGCCGCCGAACTCGATGCAGACGGCGCCGACGAAGCCCCGAAATCGCTCGAACGACACTTTGATGTGTTCCGGACGCTCGCCCGCGCCCTTCATCGCCCGGGACGCGACGACGTCGACGTCGAGAAAGCTCCCCGTCATCTGAAACGACTCGATCTCGCGTTCGAGCTCGAGCTTGCGCGCCATGCCGAGAATCAGACCCGAGCCCGGAGCGCCGGGCGCCTCCTGCGCGAGCGCTCCTCGGGGCGAGCGCGACGCTGGGGCGCGCGGGGCGCTCATCCGCAGCCCGAGTGCGACACGATCCGCGAGCTGGATCTCGTCGCCGTCGGCGAGGATCGTGCGATCGAGGATCGCGAAGCCGTTGACCAGCGTCGGGTTCGTCCGGCTGCGCGGAATCAGGACGAGACCGCGACCTTCGACCATCAGCTCCGCATGGACGCGCGAGACGCCGCGCTCGGAAATCCGGATCTCGACGTCGTCGCCGCGTCCGATGCGGGTCGCCCCCAGCGCGACCGCATGACGCGATCCGACCAGCGTCTCGGGCCCGCGCAGCACGACCAGCTCGGCGACCTGCATCGACATCGGCCGGAGCTCGGTCGCTTCGTTCGTCGCGCCAGACGCCCGCTCGGTGTTGCCGGTCAGGTTGAGTCCGGCCCGCGCCTGGACCTCGAACGCGACGCGACCGAGCTCGATCCGATCGCCGATCGTGACGCGGGCCCGCGCCGTCTCGCTGCCGTTGACCCGGAGCGGATTCGCGGCGCCCGCGAGCTGCTCGACGACCAGGCCGCCGGGCTCGCGGCGGATCAGCGCGTGGCGGCGCGAGATGCTGCGATCGGTCAGCCGGATCGAGCCGACCTGTCCGCTCTCGGGCTCCCCGCGGCCGATCAGGATCTCGTCGCCCTCGAGCGTGAAACGGTCGCCGGCGTCGGCGCCCGCGACGACGAGCAGCTCGAGGACCGAATCGGATGCGGCGGGTTCGTCGCGACGACGCCAGGCGGTGAGCCAGGTGGACAACCGATCCTCCAGGGCCGCAGAACGGAGCGGAGAGACCGAAGATTCCACACTCCAACGCAGTTGGACCGACTCAGCCCTTCCGGCGGGAGCGCGCGCGAAGCCCGCGGACGAGAAGTTCATGGGCCAGGGTCGCGATCGCCTGGCCGGCCTCCCGGGCGAGCTGCTCGAGGGCGGCCAGCTCGGCGTCCGAGAGCATCACCGAGATGCGATTCTTCCGGGCAAGCGGCGACGGCCCGAGACCCGAACCCTTCGGGCGGCCCGCCCCCGGTCTCGCCCCGCCCCACCTCTGCCTGTTCTTCGCCGACATCCGATGCCCCGCTTGTTGCGACGGGCAATGGCCGCCGTCCTCGCGGCCCTCGGGATCGGACGACGGGCGACCGGGATCGATCGGGCAAAGCCAAGAGACCGCACGGGATTTTGCTGGAATTTCCGGGGCGGAGGCGGCCGTCGGCGCGCCCTCGGCACCCGTGCAGCGGCGCGCACCCTTTGGGCGCGCAACGCTCAATCGTCGTCGGCGCGGCCCTGGCGCTGCTGCTTCGACTCGCCGCGCCGGCGTTTCGCGTCGAGGCGACGGGTCCGAGCGGCGCGGGTCGGCTTCGTCGGGCGGCGGGGCGTCGGGGCGACGAGAGCCGCAGCGACGAGGGTCTGCAGGCGCTCGCGGGCGTCCTGCCGGTTGCGGTGGCGGCTGCGGTGGGCGTCGGCATGCAGAACGAGCTCGCCACTGCGGGTCAGCCGCTTCTCCAGCTTTGCGAGCGCTCGCGCCTTCGCCTCCACGCGCAGGCCGCAGGTCTCGCGCAGATTCCAGCGCAAGGTCACGCGGGTGCTCGAGGTATTCACGTGCTGCCCGCCGGGCCCGCCGGATCGGCTCGCCTGCTCGACGAGCTCCGAGAGCGGGATGCGATTGCCGCCCCCGAGCGAGAGATCCCCCTCGCGATTCTCGTCGACTCCCGACATCTACCTGCTCCCCTCCTGCTCCCCATGCCGATCCATTCCCGGCCGCGCCCGGAACGCTCTTCAGACTCGGCCGCCCGCGGTCGATTCCAGCGAGGCACGAATCTTCCTCGAGATCGGCACCGGGAGACCCGCCCGGGCCACAGGAAAGCGCGAAGTCGTGAAGCCGTCGACCAAGCCGTCCAGCGCAGATCGCGCGATCCTGTGTCAGCGCGACAGCGAGCTCGCCGAGTTCGAGCCGCTGCTCGCCGAGCTGGGCATGACCGTCGAGATCGTGAAAGGCGAGCTGCCGAGCACGGCCGCGGTCGCTGGCGCGCGTCTCGTCATCGTCGCCGGCCAGCGCCTCGCCGAAGGACGCCCGCCCGCCATCCGCAGCTGGCCGCGAACCCTCGCCGTCGTCGACGACGGCAGCCGGACGCTCGCGGCCCATCTGAACCGAATCGGTGTCGCGATGATCCTCCGCCGCCCGATCCATCCGCGGGCGCTGCGCCTCCTGCTGATCCACGAGCTCTATCGCGGTCCGGAGCGCCGAGGCAAGAAGCGCGTGCTGATCGGCCATCCCGTGCGTGCCGGCGGCGGACTCTTCAAGCAGGGCGCGACGCTGCTCGAGCTCTCGCGCACCGGCGCCCGCATCGCGCTCGCGAATCCGCCGCGCGTCGGATCCACGATCCAGTTCGTGCTCGGCAAGGAGCTGACGAACGCGAAGCCGATCAAGGTCCAGGCGCGGGTCGTCCGCTCGATCGAGAACGGTCAGGGCGGACGCGCCGGCGAGCGCGAGATCGGCGTCGCGCTGCTCGATCCGGCGTCGCTCGCGAAGCCGATCCAGGCCATCCTCGACCGCTTCGCCCTCGGCCCGGCGTCGACGGGCTCGGGCCTGCGGGCGGCGGCGAGCCCCGTCCGCAGCGGTGCGTCGCGCATGACCGACCGCGCGCAGCCCGGCCAGCCCCTGTCGCCGCGACCCGCTTCGCCTGCGTCCGAGACCGCGCCGATACCGGCCGCCTCCGCCGCACGCCCGCCCACTCCCGCCGCGAACGCCGCGGTCTCTGCGAACGCCGCGCCCCCTGCGGACGCTCCGCGCCGCCTGCCTCCGAGCTACCAGCCGACGAATTCGCCTCCGCCCGTTCAGCCGGCGCCGATCGAGCAGGCGCAGGCAGCCACCGCGCGGGCAGCGAGCCCCCCGGCGATCCCCGACGATGCGCCCGCGACGCTCGCGCTCGGCCTCGCCGAGACGGCCATCGAGGTCCTCGAGACCGACTTCGACCTCGAGCTCGAGCTCGACGACGAGCTCTACGACGAGAGCGACGGGGAGATCGAGGGCTCGAGCGATCGCGGAGTCGATGACGCATTCGCAGCCGTGCAGGACGACGCATCGACCTTCGACGCAGATCCCTGCGAAGCGTCGCAATCGGCCGAAACGGACGGCGGCGAGCGGCGCCGCTCGCGGCGGGTCGCCTACGACCAGCGCGTCGTGGCCCTCGACGAGCAGGCGGCGCGGGTCGTCGTCGGCCGGGATCTCTGCCTCGGCGGCATGCGGATCGAGGCGACTCCGGAGCTCGCGGTCGGCGATGTCTTGCGGATCGCGCTCCATGCCGGATGCGAGACTCAGCCGCTCGTGGTCCTCGCGGGCGTCGAGCGCGACGACGGAGAGGACGGACTCGTGCTCGCCTTCGCTGCACTGTCGGTTCCCCAGCGCGAGCGGCTCGAGAAGATCCTCTCCGCGAGTGCGTCGATCGCGGACGGCGACGATGCCGATGCCGATGAGAACGCCTCGCTGATCGTCGGCGAGCTGCTGGCGCGCGTGGCGCGCCGCCCCGAGGCGCGAACGACGGCTTCGGGCTTCACGCTGGTCGAGCTGATGATCGTCGTCGCGATCATCGGCCTGCTCTCGTCGATCGCGATTCCGCAATTCGCCCGCTACCAGCTGCGCGCCAAATCCGCCGAGGCGGTCGCCAATCTCGGTGCGATCCGCGTCGTGCAGGAGACCTACTTCTCGGAGCACGGAATCTTCCTGGCAGCGAACGCCGAGCCCCCGCTGATTCCGGGTCCGAGCCCCGTCCCGTTCGACATCGTCGGCACCAACTACGCCGAGATGGGCTGGAGTCCCGACGGCCGTGTCTACTTCTCGTACGCCGTCGCGACCTCCGCGGACCAGACCGGCTATACCGCCGACGCCGCGGCCGACATCGATGGCAACGGGATCCTGCAGCTCTGGGGTTATGTGAAGCTCGATCCGGCCGGCGCGGCCGTCGCAGGCCCGCTCGGCTGCAACCCCGCCCTGCTCGCACCCGAGGTCGTCGGCCGCTGCAGTGCCGGCAGCCCCGCTTTCTGAACCGAAGGGATCGGGGTGCGCGCCCCGGCGAGGGAACGCTCGAGATGTCCGATGCGAACGAGAACGCCGATCGAACGCCCGATGCCGCCAGCGCGAACGGCACCCCGCTCGCGAACCGGCTCGAGCGATTGCGTGCCCTGCGATCGGCGTTCGGCGCGCTGGCCCCTTCGGCGGTCACCGAAGCCGGCCGCGAGATCGCCGTCGCAGGCCGCGCGCTGACGCAGCGGCTCGCGGAGGCGTCGAGCGCACAGGCCCCGCCCTCGGTAGTCGCGCTCGCCCAGATCGACACGGCGCTCGACGCCTTCGAATCGACGATGCGCCGGCTCGCTTGCGGCATCGCCGTGGCCCAGCTTCGCTCGACCCTCCCCGGCCGCATGGCCAACGATCGGCGGAGCGTGCTGGACCTGCTCGATCTCCTGCTCGGCGACGGCATCGACGACGCCCGGAATCTCTTCGATCGGATCGGCACGATCGACTATCTGATCACGCTGCTCTGCACCCACGGCGCCCGCCGCCACGGCATCGTCGCCCATGATCCCGTCCAGCTGACCTCGCGGATCGCCGCGCTCTGCGCCCGCCAGGCAGCACCCGACGATCCCCGCATCCCCGACCTCGAGACCGAGTTCTTCGGTGCGATCACGCTCGACGGCGATCGGGTCCACGAGGAGATCCAGCGCCGATCGCTGCGCCAGCGAAAGATCGACCTCGGACCGGTCTTCTTCGAACCGCGCGTCCTGCGCGCGATCGTGACCTACAACGCCGCCCAGCTCGAACGCGTCACCGACGCGATCCTCGACGCAGGCGACTGGGGCATCGTCGAGAGCGCGGCGAGCGAAGCCGCGCCCGAAGCCGCCGGCACCTCCGTCTTCGCATCGCGCAAGCTCCGGCGCATCGCCGCGGCCGTCCGCGAACGCATCCGCGGCGAAGCCGGCAGCGAGTCCCCCGAGCGGCGCATCGCCCTCGCGCTCGACCTCGAAGAGCTCGCCGACTCCGAGCTCGAAGTCCTCGAAGCCGATTCGGTCGGAACGCCCGACGATCCGATCGGCACGGCGATCCTCGTCGGCCTCCTCTGCCGCTCGCTCGCCGTCCTCTCGATCGATCTGCAGGCCCTCGGCCTCGCCGCCGACGACGTCTCGGATCTCTGGGTCGACGAGCTCGACGTGCGATTCCGAAGCGAGATCGAGGCAAAGCTCGCGAGCGATGCCTACAAACAGGCGTGTGCCCTCACCGAGCTGAAGAACAAATTCCTCTTCGCCCCGCTCGCCGACCGCCTGCGCGAGGAACACGTCCTCACCCATTCCGCCGTCCGCAAATCGAAGACCGCGGCCGAAGCCGCCGGCGCAGCGCTGCCCCCCGCGAAGTCGGCCGCCTCGCCCGCGCAGCGCACGGCCAGCGCCTCGAAGACGAACGTCGAAGGCGCAAATCCCGCGCCGATCGCCGCGCGATCCGCGTCCGAACGCCCGGCCGCGGATCGCCGGAAGCGATCCGGCCAGCCCGGCCAGCGCCCCGCGAACGCCAACGCACGCGATCTCGTGCGCGAAGCGCTCGACGAAGACCGCCGCGGACGCGAACGATCCGCGCTCGCCCGCGGCACGAGCGCCCGACTCGCGGGGGCCTGGATCGCCCGCGCCGCCCTGCTCGCCGCCGCGATCGCCGTCGGCCTCCAGCTCCTGTTCGCGCGCGGCGAACGCGATCTCGAGCCCTTCAGCCGCGACCAGCTCGGCGTCGTCTCGAGCCATCTCGTCGAGGGCCGCCGCAACGGCGACGGCCGCGGACCGGGCTTCGTCGGCACCGTCGACGATCGCTGGACGAGCCTGCCCCACGAAGCGCGGCAGGCCGAGGCCGAATCCCTCGTCGAGCGCCTGCGCGATCGCGGTCTCCAGCAGGTCATGATCTACGATGGGGAACGTCGCCTGCGCATCCAGGCGATCGGCTCGGAGCCCGTCCGCGCGCTCTAGCCTCGAGAGACGAGCGCCTCGATCGCACGCAGCTGCGCGTAGATCTCCGGCGCCTGCTCGGAGAGCAGCGCGACCGCCCCGTTCGGACTCGCACGACAACCCGCCCGCGCGCGCTCGACGTCCTCGGCCGCGACCCAGGCGGCGATCGCGAGCGCGTCGTCCGCCGAGGCCCCCGCCGATTCGCCCCGCGATCGGCCCCGCGATCCGCCGGCCGATCCGCCCGCCGAGCGCACGATCAGCGCGATCCACGTCCCGATCGGCGGACGATCCTCGACGTCGAAATAACCCCGGCTGGCGATCTCCGCCTCGCCCGTCGCCAGCGATCGTCCCGGTCGGTGGCAGAGCCAGTCTCCGCCGGCGAGCGGAGCCCGAGGATCCACAGGCGACGCGCCGCCCCAGACGGACGAGCCACCGCTCTGCGCCAACCGCTCTTTCGACCCGGCTTCACGGCGCGAGCCAGCGTCGCCCGATGCGCGCGTGCCCGATACGCGCGGCCTCGCCGCGCTCGCGCGACGAAGCGCCGCGATCGCCTCGAGCAGCGCGAGCGCCGCGATTCGCGAAGGCGCAGCGGCGAACTCCTCGAGCTCGCCCTCGAGCACGTCGAAGCTCGCCCCATCCGGCGCGAATCGCCGATCGCCGACGAGCCCCGCGAGACCCGCGATGCGCCCCTCGACCCGCCCCCCCGGCTCCGCATCGACGCAGATCCAGTCGGTGTCCGGCGTTCCTCTCGCGAGCAGATTCACCATGCGCACAAAGTTCCTGAAAGGCCTCGCACGGGTCAACGCATGCCGTTCGGCCCGAGGCTCGAGCAGAACCGAGGCACGACTACCGAGGCTCGAGCAGGCCGTGACGATCGCGAGCCGAACGGTCGCGCAAACGCCGGCGCTCGAAGCGAAATCGGAGAGCAATCGCACGAGAATCGAATGGCGAGCCACCCGAACACACGAGATCCTGGATCCGCGGGCCGCCCCCTCCGCACCCGGCTCCCGGCAGGTCGAGGCGATTGCCCCGAAACGCCGTCGTCCCGCTCTCGGTCCGCGCCCGCGAGGCGATGGCGCTGCGCCGCCTCAGCCCGAGGACGCAGAAGGCCTACCTCGGCTGGATGCGCCGCTATCACGTTTTCTGCACCGGCCGCGACCCTGCCGGCTTCGGCAGCGACCAGATCACCCGCTTTCTCACCGAGCTCGCGACTCGCCAGGGCGTCTCCGCCTCGACCCAGAACCAGGCGCTCTCAGCCCTGCTCTTTCTCTATCGACACGTCCTCGCCGTCGATCTCCCCGGGCTCGCCGACCTCGTCCACGCGCAACGACAGCCGAGACTCCCGATCGTCCTGACCCGCGAAGAGGTTCGAGCGATCCTGAACGAGCTGACCGGCACCCCGCGTCTGATGGCTTCGCTGCTGTACGGATCAGGCCTGCGCCTGCTCGAATGCTGCCGCCTCCGCGTCCAGGACATCGACTTCGGCCGCAACCAGATCCTCGTGCGCCGCAGCAAAGGCGACAGGGACCGCGCGACGATCCTGCCCGCCGGCCTGCGCCCGCTGCTCGCGAGCCAGATCGAATCCGCCCGCCGACTCCATGTCCACGATCGCCAGGCCGGGGCGGGCTGGGTCGAGCTCCCCGAAGCCGGAAGAGAGTGGACCTGGCAATGAGTCTTCCCCGCAACCCGCCTCTATCGCGACCGGATCAGCGGTCAGCGCCGCCGTCATCATCTCCGCGAAACCGTCCTCCAGAACGCCGTCCGCCGCGCCGTCCTCACCGCCGCCCTCTCGAAACGCGCCACGTGCCACAGCTTCCGCCACGCCTTCGCGACCCACCTGCTCGAAGACGGCAGCGACATCCGCACCGTCCAAACCCTCCTGGGCCACAAAGACGTCTCGACCACGATGATCTACACCGACGTCCTCACCCGAGGCCCCGCCAGCATCCGCTCCCCCGTCGACCGCCTCTACGGCACCGACTGACCCTCTCGTCTCACGGATTCTCTCCACGCCTCGCGCTCTCCACCTGGGCTCATCGTCTCCTCATCGCATCGGCGTCCGCAGCCGCCTCGGGCCCGCGAGAAGTCACCCCGAAGCCCACGACCCCAGGGGTATGACTGCGCCCACTCCGCTGTTATTGCAGACCTGCATATCCAGGAACCGCCCCGTGCGAGACCGGAAGCGGCTCATACGCAGAGCGGCGTTGATCAGGCGTGTTAAGATGCGAGGGGTAGATATACAGACCAGAACGCCGGATTCAGGTGGACTCGGCGCGTCTGTCTAATTCTAGTTATGCGGCATGCGCCATGCCTTTTCATGCGCTTCTGATAATAGTAATTCTAACTGGCGCATCTATCTGCAGAGCGGATGACTTCTATTTGATTCTTGAACGTTCGAGTTTCCCCGCTGGAAGTCGTGAGAGCGTCTATGTTCGCGGAACCGAAGCCCTTCGAGTTCGTCAGGACGGGTTTAACGACGAGGTGCGCTCAGCGAAGCGGCTGATGGCTGAGTGGAGCTCGGTGACGCTGACGGCGAAAGATGTCGAACGATTAAGAGCTGAACTCGTCCGGATTGGCGTGAAAGGTTGGGAGAAGCAGTATCCCGACCCTTCGGAGACAATTTTGTGCGACGGGGATTCGTTCTGGTTCGCCCTTCAGACGAGCAAGATCGATGTCTTCTCCAGCGGCGGCTGCGTCTTTCCAGATCGCTTTAGCGAGCTAGAGCTACTGGTCGATGGGATCTTCAAGTAGAAGTTTCGCGAATATTCCGAGGTCTAACCTGCCCGCCGCATAACAAGAGAATACAGACGGACGAGCCTTGGCCGTGCCCGTAGCGGGCTGCGCCGCCCGCTAGGCCTGCGGCACCAGTGCCTTGGAAGCGGGCGGCTCGTGCGGCTTCGCAGCGAACTGTGTACCCTCGCAAAAACTCTTTAGCAACGGCTCGCCGCTGATCCGCGATCCGTTATGCGGCCCGAAACATGGCGCGGAGAAACGACGAAATTGAGACGATACGACGGATCCTTCTAGTTTCCGTTGATTTCGTCTTCGACTGGGTGCCCGATCTTGACGATCTGCGAGCGAGCTTTCGTGCGCCCGGATCTCGAGGGCTGCGGGAGGCATTTCGCGATGTGATCGAAATGAGCACGCTTCTGGCGCCGGAGCGGCTCGCGGAATTTGATGCTGTGCTCGCGCGCGAGGGGCTTCCTTCGCTCCACAGACTCCAAGATCGCGAGAAGCGAAACTTGAGTCTGATCTTGATACGTCGCCGAATCAGGTCCGATGACGAATACGATGTCGTCAATCGCTTTCTATCGGATGTAGACTCGAATGTTCTTTCGGAGCCTGAGCGCCAGATCGCGAGCCAACTGATATTGGAATATGAAGATGGCAAATGATCGCGCCGCATAACCAGCAACCGTTGTGTCAAGCCTGCTGAGCGGCCCTCCATTCGGTGCCATCTCGGACGATCGCATTGAGGATCGTAAGCAGCTTCCGAGCCACCGCGACGAGGGCGACCTTCCCTGGCTTGCCCGCTTCACGTAGCCGGTCGTACACGGTCTTGAGGGTCGGGTTGAAGCGCGAGGCGATCAGCGCGGCCAGGTAGAGCGCCATTCGCGGGGCAGCGCGACCCCCGTGGATCCGCCTCTGACCGCTCTTCCGGCCGCTGTCCTTCGCGAACGGGGCAAGGCCGGCCAGCGCTGAGATCTTGCGACGATCGAGCTTTCCGAGCTCGGGGAGATCCGCGAGGATGGCGCGAGCCGTCTTGGCACCCACGCCAGGGATTGTCTGCATCCGCGCGAAGCGGTCCTTCTGCTCAGGGTCCTGGGCGATCGTTTCGTCAAGCAGTCCATCGATCTTCTCCACTCGCTTCTCGAGGATCCTGATCAAGCTCTCCTGATCCGCTCGAAGCCAGCGCGGCATCTGCTCCCGTCGGTTCTTCTCCATCGTGATCAGCTGGATCAGCTGCCGTCGACGGGCTGCCAGCTCGCTCATGCGGCGCCCTTCTGCGTCTCGGGCTGGATCAATCCGAGGTTCGGCCTTCGAGCCGAAAACAGCGAGCAGGCGAGCATCGATCGCATCGTTCTTGGCCAGGATGCCCAGACCTTTGCCGAAGTCTCGAACCCGCTTGGGGTTCACTCGCACGACCGGGAGGCCTGCATCCAGGACAGCCTGGAAGAGCAGCCGCTCGTAGCCGCCAGTAGCCTCGAGCACGACGCGATCGAGCTCGAGGGATCGAAGCTTTCGGACCAGCCGTCGCACGCCGGCTGGCGTATTGGGGACCTGTCGAACTTCGGACGTCGAGCCCACGGTCCAATCCAAGTGATCCTTCGAGACGTCGACCCCGACACACACGGGCATGTTACGTTCTCCCAATCGACGAACTCGCGCTCTTGGATACGGGCTCTCGGGCCCAGGCAACCGTTCGGGCTATGTCGTCGAGTGGAGCGGTGAACCGAGCTGGTTAACGGTCTCCTCGCGGGACCCAGACAATTTCGGTCTACCGACTCCCAATGAAGGCCGGCAGGGAGCGCCTACTCTCTGCCGGCTACTTCGTTTCAGGGGAGAGTTTGCAATAAGAACCAATGCAGACGGACGATTCGTGGTCGAGGCCGTCGCATGCTGCGCCGACCTTGACGCTCC
>CAUJGH010000535.1 GCA_963169575.1 Myxococcota bacterium
CCCTCGCGAAGGGCATCGCCGGCCTGCCGCCCGAGAGCGCGAGCGACCCGCGCGCGGCCCGCGGCGTATTCCACTGGATCCTGCCCGCGATGTTGATCTCGGGCTCCGTCTCCTTTCTCTACGAGGTGCTCTGGACGCGCCTGCTCGGCCAGGTGCTCGGCGGCAGCACGGCGGCCTTCGCCTCGATGCTCGCGAGCTTCCTGCTCGGCATCGCCCTCGGCAGCGCGATCGCGAGCCGCTTCGCGAAGACGCGCAGCGCCGCGACGATCGGGTTCGCGATCTCCCAGATCGGCGCGGGCGTGCTCGGATGGTTCGCTTTCCGCATGGCCGATCGGCTGCCCGAATTGATGGCCCAGGTCGGCGCGACGGCTTCGACGCCGGCGACGGGTGCCGCGGTCGCCGGAATCGTCCTGCTGCCGGTGACGCTCTGCATCGGCGCGACGTTCCCCTTCGGCGTCCGGCTGCTCGCGAAGGACGCCGACGAGGCCGCGTCCGTCTCGGGCCGTGTCTACGCCTGGAACACGGTCGGCTCGATCGTCGGCTCGATCGGCGCGGGCTTCTTCCTGCTGCCGATGCTCGGGCTCGAGGGCACGGCCCGCGTCGGCGTCCTCACGAGCCTCGCGCTCGCGGTGCTGACGGCGCTCGCGAGCGTCCCGCGGCGTCCGGTGCTCGCCGGCATCGCCGGCGTCGCGATCGCGGCGGTCGCCTTCGTCGGTCTACCGATTCCCGAGAACCTGCTGCTGCACTCGGCGATCGCCGGTGGCCGCACCTCGGGCAATCTCTACTACCTGGGCGTCGGAAGGTCCGCGACCGTCACCGTCGTCGAGCACGAAGAAGGCTGGCGCATCTCGACCAACGGCCTGCCCGAATCCGGAGTCGAGCGGCGCGAGATCCCCGATCTGCGCTTCAACGAGACGGCCTGGCTCTCGCTCTTGCCGACGGCGGCCCGGCCCGAGGCCCGGGAGATGCTCATCATCGGGCTCGGCGGGGCGAAGACGCTCGAGGCGACGGCGTCGACGGTCGCCTCGATCGACGTCATCGAGCTCGAAGAAGAGGTCGTGACGGCGAATCGGATCATTCCTCGCGCGATCCAGCCCCTCGACGATCCGCGCGTGCATCTGCGCATCGGCGATGCGCGCGGTGCGATGAATCTGTCCGAGAAGCGGTACGACGCGATCGTCTCCCAGCCCTCTCATCCCTGGACTTCCGGCGCGTCCCATCTCTACACGCGGGACTTCTTCGAGCTCGTCCATTCGAAGCTCGTGCCGGGCGGGATCTTCGTGCAGTGGATCGGCGCGGGCTTCGTCAACGTCGAGCTCTTCGGGAGCCTGATGGCGGCGATGTCCGAGGTCTTCCCCTACGTCCACGTCTATCGCCCCGTTCCGGCGGCGATGGTCTTCATGGCCTCGGATCAGCCGATCGACCTGCTCGAATCCGCCCCGCGCGCGCTCGCGGCGGCCCCCGACAGCTTCGCTCGCCACGGCATCCACCGGGTCGAGGATTTCTACGCCAGCTGGAGCCTCGACTCGGACGGCGTCCGCAAGCTCGCCGAAGGCCGGCCCGTCAACACCGACGACCACAATCGCCTCGCGACGACCCGCCTGCCCTCGGCCGACCGCCACATGAATCGCGACACCTTCGACGCGAGCCTGGCGGTGGTCGACGTGCTGACGCCCGAGCGACTCCTGTCCGTCGACTCCGCGGCCGTCCTGCGCCGCATGAACTGGACGGGCGAATCGAAGCGGGCCCGCAAGCTCGCGCGCAGCCTTCCGGCCCCGCAGCGGATGGCGGCCGAGGCCTGGCTGATGCTCGACGACGGCCCCCTCGCCCGCGCACAGGCGATGTTCCGGCGCGCCCTCGCGGCGGACCCGACCTCGCAGGCGGCCCGCGCCGGCATGATCGCGAGCTTCGTCGGGGGCGAGCTCGATCCCGCGACGCTCTCGCCCGAGGAGGCGGCGGTCGTCACGGCGAACGATCGGCTGCGGGCTCGTGATTGGCCGGCGATCGCCGCGCTCGATGCGAAGCTCGCGGAGATCGCTCCCGGCGACCTGCTCTTCGCGGCGGCGACCCGCGCTCGCGTGGCCTGGCGCATCGAAGAGAGCGATCCGGAGCAGGGCCTCGCGGCCATTACCATCATCGATCGGCTCCTGACGCGCGAGCGCTCGGCCGACCACTATTTCATGCGGGCGAAGGCCGGACACCTCGCCGGCGATCCCGCCATCGCCTGGGCCGCGCTCACCCAGGTGATCGCCGGGCGCCCCCGCCCCTACCTCGTCAGGATGGCGGTCGAGCTGACGCACGAGCTCGGCCCCGAGCCCGAAGGCTCGCGGGTCACCGCGCAGCTCCAACAGCTCTCCCGCGCCCGTCGCTGAGCCGTCGGGGCCGCGGATCCGGCGGGATCGAACGAAAAAAATTGCGCCGATCGGCCGTTTTTTTTGGTTAGACTGCCGCGCATGAAGATCACCTTCGAACTCTCCGACAAGGATCTCCGTTATTTCCGCCAGGTGCTCCAGAAGGTTCGCAAGGGCGACAACGCCGCGAACGAGGAGATCATCCTGCGCGAAGCCGAGACGCTGCTGGCCGACGTGCGCCAGGCCGAGGCGCCCGAGTTCGTGCGCAACCGCATCGAGCAGCTCCACAAGCTGATCGAGATGCTGCGTGACACCGAGTGGAGACTCGAGGGCTCGGATCGCAAGCGCGTCCTGAACGCCCTCGCCTATTTCGCAGACCCCGACGATCTGATCCCCGATCGCGTCCCGGGCCTCGGCTACCTCGACGACGCCGTCATGGTCGAGCTCGTCGTCCAGGACCTGCGCCACGAGATCGAGGCCTTCGACGCCTTCGTCGAATTCCGCCTGGAGCGAAAGCGCGCCGCCGCCCTCGAGCCCGAAGCCCTCGAGACGCGCCGCGAGTCGCTGCAGACCCGGATGCGCCGGCGCCGGCGCGGCGACCGGGAACGCCACATGCGCCAGCGGGGCAAGTCGCCGGTGGGTCTCTGGTAGCGGATCGAACCGCGCCGTGCTCCGATCCGCAGCCGTCCGCCGCGCCCTGTGGTAGAACCTGCGCCGCTCGCAGGGAGGTCAGGTATGCGGCGTGTCGCCGTCACGGGTCTGGGTGTCGTTTCTCCGGTGGGCGTCGGCCAGGACGCTTTCTGGCAGGGTTTGTTGCGCGCTCAGCCATCGGGCGAGCGGCGCGTGCATGATTTCGATCCGACACGGGTCTACGACGATCCCAAAGCCATCCGCCGCGCCGACCGCTTCGAGCAGTTTGCGATCGCCGCGGCCAAGGAGGCGCTCGCCCAGTCCGGGACGTTGACGGCGCCGGCCGAGCGGACCGGCGTGCTCGTCGGGACGGGGATCGGCGGGGCCGACATCCACGAAGAGCAGACGAAGGTGCTCGTCGAGAAGGGGAGCCGACGGGTCTCGCCCTTCACCGTTCCCATGATGATGGCCAACGCCGCGGCAGCCGCGATCTCGATCCAGTGGGGATTCCAGGGACCGTGCGAGACCGTCGCGACGGCCTGCGCGACGGGGACCCACGCGATCGGTCAGGCGACCCGCTGGATCCAATGGGGACTCTGCGACGCCGTCCTCGCCGGTGCTTCGGAAGCGGCGATGACCGAGGTCTCGCTGGCGAGCTTCACGAACATGAAGGCGATGTCACCGAGCGGGCGCTCGCGTCCCTTCGACGTCGCCCGCGACGGCTTCGTGATCTCCGAGGGCGCGGCGATCCTCGTGCTCGAGGACTGGGAGACCGCGACCGCGCGCGGTGCGACGATCCTCGCCGAGATGAAGGGGTCGGCCAGCCTCGCCGACGCCTATCACATCACCGCCCCGGCCCCCGGCGGCATGGGCGCCTATCGCTGCATGCAGCGCGCGATCGCCGACGCGAATCTCTCGCCGCGCGACATCGTGCACGTCAACGCGCATGGCACGAGCACCTCGCTGAACGACGACTGCGAGGCGCAGGGCATCGCACAGCTGTTCGGGACGCCGGGACCGGCGGTGACCTCGATCAAGGGCGTCACGGGACATTCGCTCGGCGCGGCCGGCGCGCTCGAGGCCGCGGCCGTCGTGCTCAGCATGCAGCACGCGCTGATCCCGCCGACGGACGGGCTGGTCGACTTCGATCCCGCGCTGCCGAAGATCGACGTCGTGATGGGCGCCGCGCGCGAATGGAAGCCCGGCCCGTCCCTCTCGAACTCCTTCGGCTTCGGGGGCCACAACGGGACCCTCGTGATCGCGCCCGCGTAGACGGCCCGAGCGGGCCCGCAACGCGCGAGGGACGGGACGGCAGCGGGGGCGCCCGCGCGCGTCGCCCCCGACGTCCGACGCTCGAGCAGCTCCTGTGCCGAATCTCACGCTTCTGCTGCCCCTTCGGCGCGACTTG
>CAUJGH010000536.1 GCA_963169575.1 Myxococcota bacterium
CGCGCGTCGCGGACGACGGCGAAGATCCGAACGTCGCGATCGCAGGCAGCTATGTCCGCGACGCGCTCGAGACCGGCCTCGAGCTCGAGGCCGCCTCCGGCTTCAATCCCTACCGATTCGGCCTGATCGGGAGCACGGACAGCCATAGCGCGAGCAGCCCCGTCGAAGAGACCAACTACAGCGGCAAGGGCGTGCAGGACACCTCCGCACGGATGCGGCTCGAAACGACGCCGATCCCCGATTCGGTGCAGGCCTGGGGCGCCTCGGGGCTCGCGGCGGTCTGGGCGCGCGAGAATTCCCGGCCCGAGATCTTCGCGGCGCTCGAGCGCAAGGAGACCTACGCGACGACGGGAACCCGCATCACGCTGCGCTTCTTCGGCGGCTGGGGATTCGGCCGCGACGCACTCGCTGCGCCCGACTGGATCGAGACTGCGTACGCGCAGGGTGTCCCGATGGGCGGCCTTCTTCCTTCTTTGCCGCCCTTGCCGCCCGCGCCCGCCACTGCGCCGACGGCGCCTTCGTTTCTCGTCTCGGCGCAGCAGGATCCGGAGGGCGCGAAGCTCGATCGCGTCCAGATCGTGAAGGGCTGGAGCGAGGGCGAGGACGCGCGCGAGGCGGTCATCGACGTCGTCGTCGCGCCGGACGGCGGTGCGACCCGTCTCGATGGTGTCTGGACCGACCCGGATTTCGATCCCGAAGCCGAGGCGTTCTACTACGTCCGCGTCCTCGAGAAACCGACGCCGCGCTGGTCGACCCTCGATGCCGAGCGGCTCGGAATTCCGCCCCTCGTGGATCGCCCGCAGACGATCCAGGAGCGCGCCTTCAGCTCGCCGATCTGGTATTCGGCGTCGAGGGGGACGCCGAGAGCTCGGCGGGAATGAGCCCCTTCGACACGGCCCGGATCAGCGCGCGGTGGTCCGCTTCGATCTGGTCGGCGTAGGCGCGGGCGAAGCGGCGCAGCGCGCGGTCGAGCTTGTCGGAGCGGCCGACGTATCCGGCGATCATCGAGGCGCCGCTCGTGCGCGCATGCCCCTTCGCGAGCAGATGCCCCACGATCCCGGCGTAGTCGGCGAGGGCCGCGGCGTCGATCGAGTCGAGGGCGATGGTGCCCTTCATGTTCCTGAACTGGCGAACGTAGTATTGGAGGCCGTCGATCGTGGTCCAGCCGAGCAGCGGATCGCTGACCGTCTGCACGGCCTGCTGATATTCGACGACGCGCTGGCCCTGGTGGTCGTGCCAGGCCGTATTGCCGTGGACGAAGGGGGCGAGCACCGAGCGCCGCGCCTGCTTCAGCTGCAGGAAGACGACGTCCTCGGGGCTGCTGCCCTCGAGCAGCGCGACGTAGGCGCGCAGGCCGACACTCCCGACGCCGACGACCTTCTGCACGATGTCGATCAGCGTGTAGCCGCCGAGCGCGCGGCGCCACTGCGGAGCGAGCGTCGCGAGATAGCGATCGAGGCCTTCGGCGATGCGCCGGGTCGCGGCTTCGGAGACATGCGTGATGAGGGGCGGCTCGTCGACCATGCGGCGCCCCTCGGCGTCGTCGGTCCCGGGCTCGGTCGTGAAGCGGGGGAGCGCGCGGTCGCTGGTTCGCCCGCGCGCGCGCTTCGCCGCCCGCTCGATCTCGCCGCGCAGGGATTTCTCGGTCGCGGTCTCGTGGAGCCGATCGACGTCGAGGCGCTGGAAAGAGCGCAGGAAGAGCGGCTCCTCCGCCAGAAAATGCAGCTCTTCCCGGTAGGCCGCCGCGCAAGCCGAGACGGCATCGCCGCATTGACGTTCGCTCGCGCCGCTCCGGCGGCCGGCGACCTGGATGCTCGCGGTGAGCCGCCGCAGATCCCATTCCCAGGCGCCGGGATGCGCCTCGTCGAAATCGTTGAGATCGATCACGAGATCGAGCTCCGGAGACGCGTAGAATCCGAAGTTGCCGAGATGGGCATCGCCGCAGACGACGGGCATGATGCCCGTCGCCGGCAGATGGGCGACGTCCCAGGCCATCACGATCGCGCTGCCGCGCAGGAATCCATAGGGCGACGCGATCATCCGCCCGACCCGGATCGGGATCAGCGATGCAAGCCGCCCCTGATGCGAGCGCCGGATCAGCGCCACCGGATCGGGTCGGTCGCCGGGCGGCTTCCAGTCGCCCAGCGCCGAACGCGGAACGCGCTTTCGCAGGCTGCGCCCGAGCGCGAACCGCTCGGGCCGCGGCATCGATCGGCGCTGGAGCGAGCGGTAGCTCTCGCTGTCGGCATGCACGAAGAGCGGATCGTTCTCGGGCCGCTCCGTCGGCGGGACGTCGCGTTTCTTGCGGGTCATGGAGGAGCTCCGATGCGAGTACGCGCGCGGCCGGAAGCGACTAATCCGATGCCACCGCCGCGACGAGAGCCAGATCCTGCTGCCGGACCTTCGCGACGTCGAATTTCTTCGCCGCGCCGAGCATGCGCGTCAGGGCCTCGTTGATCGGCATCGGCGGCGTCGCATCGCCCTTCTTCGCCTTGTGGAAGCGCACGGGGTTGCAGCGCGCGACGACGAACGTTCGCAGGTAGGGCGAGCGGAATCCGCGCGCCTCGAGTGCGGCGACGCATTTTCGAACCTCGACGTCGATCGCGAGCAGGCGCGACGCCTGGCCCTCGCGCTCGCGCAGGGCGACCGGCAGCGAGCGAGTCCCGAAACGATCGACTTTGCGCAGGAAGGGCGCGTAGGCGCCGGCGGCGAAGCGGCTCTCGTGCTCGAAGGCGATGCCGAGGGTCAGCAGCTCCGGGCTCTCGAAATGGGCCGCGTAGTCGGATTCCTTCGCCTTCGGATGGCGCTTCGCGAGGGCGCGCGCCATGCGGATCACCTCCATCGCGCGATCGCGGACGTTGTGTGCCTTCTCGGTGTTCAGCGCGAGGATGCGGAACGCGAGGTCTTCGTCGGGGGAGACGAGGGCCGTGATCTGGCGCATGCCGAGGACCTTCGCCGCCGCGAGGCGGTGGCGACCGTTCGGCGTCCAGAGGCCGCCCGAGGCGCCGCGCACGACGATGATCGGATCGAGGAACGCGCCGGCTTCGTCGATCTTCTGGGCGAGGCGCTTCGCATGGGTCGGCGAGAGATCGCGCTGGAAGGGCGTCGGCTCGACGGCGTCGCGCGGCAGCACGGCGAGGATCAGCGGACGCCCCGAGAGCGGCTCGTGATAGGCGCCGAGCGCGGCGCCTCCGATGCGGGCGATCTCGGCGGCGAGCGGCGCGACGTCCGGCGAATCGAGCGCGAGGGCGACGTCGCCGGCGGCGAGGCCGCGGGCCTCGCGTGCGGGGACGAGGCGCTTGCGGGCGGGCGTGACACGGCGTCTGGATTTCGCGTCGGCGGCCTTCGCTGCCGCCTTCTTCACGGTCTTCCGGGATGCGTTCTTCGCAGCCGTCTTCGGTCGAGCGGTCATCGGGAGCCGTTCTCCTTTGCAAACGGGCCGATCACCGCATCGACGACCCGCGCGAGGTCGGCCTCGTCGAGAGTTCGGCCGCGGACCACCCAGAGATATTGCAGCGATCCCGTCAGCAGGGCGGGCACCATCGCGGCGTCGATGCCTTCGTCGAGCTCGCCTCGCGCGACCGCACGCTCGACGCGCGCGACGATCGCATCGGCACGGGGGCCGAAGAAGCGCGTCCGCAGGATCTCGGCGAGGCGTGCGTCGCGGAGCGCATCGGCGGAGAGGGCCGCGACGAGGCCGCGGCGGACCGGGGAGCGGAGGCCTTCGGCGTTCATCCGCAGGATCGTGAGGAGGTCGTCGCGGATCGCGCCGGTATCGGCGACCGCGTGGTGGGCTTCCAGACCGCCGATGACGGCTTCGTAGAGCAGGGCGCCCTTGTTGGGCCAGCGGCGGTAGATCGCGGTCCGCGCGACGCCGGCGCGCTGGGCGATCGCCTCGATCGAGGTCGCGTCGTAACCGACCTCGCGCTCGATCGCGCGGGCGGCGGCGAGGATCTTCTCGTCGGCGCCCGGGGCGCGCGGGCGCCCCCGCCCCCGGCGCGCAGGCGCGGGCTCGCGCGGCGGCTCGGCCTTGCGGGCAGAAGTTGACGGACGGGCAGGGGCCATTTACGGTACTAATGTCCGAAAATAAAGATTCGTGCCACGGATGCGTATTTCCCGAACGGGAGACTAGCAGCCGACGCGACGAACCCATTCCAACCGGAGGCTCGTGATGCAGGAAGCAGGATTCGTTCGGAGCGCGCGGCGGTCGTCGCGTGCGGAGGGGCGGCGGATGCGGCAGACCGCAGCGGGCATGGTGGCGGCGATCTTCGCGTTCGTCGCGCTGCTCTTCTCCATCGCGGCCGCGCCGCGCTCGGCGCAGGCGCACGAGCCGGGGGCGCAGGGTTCGTGTCGGCGACCGATGGCGCCCGGGCTCCATTCGGTCGACGTCGTCCAGGACGGCGTTCATCGGCCCTTCCAGCTCTGGATCCCGGCGGGCTACACGGACAAGCCGATTCCGCTGCTCTTCTGGCTGCACGGTTCCGGGACGACCGGCGAGTCGGCGATGGCGACGGCGGATCCGCAGGGCCGCCCGATCTTCCCCGACCACGCCGATCAGGAAGGTTATGCGGTCGCGACACCCAGCGGTGCGATCCCCTTCGCGCCGGCGCCGGGCATTTCGGGCTTCGCCTGGAACATCCCCGGCGTTCCGCTCGTCGGGACGACGATCTACCCGCCGGCATCGACGCCCGACGACATCGCCTACATCGGCCTCGCGATCGACGCGGTCGCCGAGACGATCTGTCTCGACGAGCGCCGCGTCTATGCCTCGGGCGCATCGGGCGGCGGGCGCATGGCTTCGCAGCTCGCCTGCGATCTCGCGGACCGGATCGCCGCGATCGCGCCGGTGATGGGGCTGCGCGCACCGCGCGCTTCGGATACGCCCGGACGGACCGTCGAATGCCGGCCCTCGCGTCCGGTTCCCGTCGTGACGATTCATGGACGACTCGATCCGGTCAACGTCTTCGCCGACGACGATCCGCGCATCGTGCCGGGCTCGTCCTGGACCTACGGTCTACCCGAGGCGCTCGAACGCTGGGCGCTCCTCAACGATTGCCGACTGGAAGAACCGCTGCGCAAGCCCTTCTCGGCGAACGTCGATCGCGTCGCCTATCGCGGCTGCCGCGCGGGCGCGAAGGTCGAGCTCTACGACGTCGCCGATGGCGGCCATACCGTTCCCGGCACGGCGGTCGTTCCCTTCCTCGTTCCGCTGATCGGGCCGACGAACCAGGCGCTGCATACACCGAGCGCGATCTGGTCGTTCGTGTCGAGCCATCGCCTCCGCGGCAATTGAGCGGCGGCCCGCTTCGCGGCCATCAGTCGGCGGGAACGTCCGCCAGAATGGCCGCGAAGCGCGCTTCGAGGGCGGCGCGCGCCGAGGCGTGGCTGATGATCCAGAAGCGATCCTTCCGGATCGCGTCGAGCGTGATCGCCGCGATCTCTTCCGGCGATTTTCCGTCCGGGCCGAAGAGGCCGTCGCGGATCATGAGTCGGACCTGCTCGGCGGTCGCCGTGCGCCGTTCGCTGCCGAGCGCGCCGGGCCGATTGCGCTCGGATTCCATCACGTTCGTCGAAACGGAACTCGGGATCAGGACACTGACCCCGATCTTGCTCCCCTCCGCGCGGAGCTCGTCGCGCAGCGTCTCGGAGAGCGAGACGACGCCGACCTTGCTGACGGCATAGGGCCCGATGAACGGCACGCCGCTCCAGAGCCCGGCGATCGACGAAGTGCTGACGACATGCGCAGGCGTCCCCTGGGCGCGCAGAATCGGAACGAAGCTCTGCAGACCGTGGACGACGCCCCAGAGATTGACACCGAGGACCCAGCGCCAATCGGCGAGCGTCTGATCGGCGAGGGCGTTGAAGGTCGAGACGCCGGCGTTGTTGCAGAGGACGTCGACGCGCCCGAAGCGCTCGAGCGTTCGCCTCGCGAGGGCCTCGACGGACTCCGCTTCCGCGACGTCGGTCCGGACGGCGAGCACTTCGACGCCCTGCGCGCGAAGGTCGCCGGCGACCTGCTCGAGGGCTTCGATCTCGACGTCGGCGACGACGACCCGCCCGCCCGCGGCGCCGAAGGCAGCGGCCAGGGCCGCGCCCCTGCCCCACGCCGCCCCGGGGTCCACGGCGACAAGGGCGGGGCGGAGAACCTCGGTGCGACTGGGCGTCGGGACCGGGATCGC
>CAUJGH010000537.1 GCA_963169575.1 Myxococcota bacterium
GCGCTCGCGTCGCTCGACCGGGTGGCGCGCGGCTCGCACGCCGACCTGGCTCGCCGCACCATGGTCGCGCTCGCGCTCGAGGCAGGCGAGCTCGAGGCCGCGCGCAAGACGGTGGCCGAGCCCGGGGGCGCGGCGTTCACGCCCGCCGACAGGCTCGCCATCGCAGCGCTCGCCGGGGCGCCGGGCGAAGAGCTCGCGGTCGCCCGGGGAGCCGAAACGATGAGCCAGGGCCTTCCGAGTCTCGAGATCGACGACCTGCTCGCCGAGGCGAGTCGCCGCGCCGGCGGCCGCACGGATTTCGGCGAGAAGCAGTTCATGCAAGGCCTCGAACGCCTCGTCGACTCGCTCGAGCGCGACGCCTTCCTGACGCCGATCGGCCGCATGATCGCCCGCGAGCGGATCCTCAATTCCGCGAAGAATCGCCTCGACTATCTCGGCGATCGCAAGCTGCATCCGGAGATCGCGCAGGAGAAGATCGTCGCGCCGATCGTCGTCGTCGGCATGCCGCGAACGGGCTCGACGATCCTCCACGACATCCTCGCCCAGGATCCCGACAGTCGCGCGCCCCTGACCTGGGAGGTCATGTTCCCGTCGCCGCCGCCCGAGCCCGCGACCTTCGAGACCGATCCGCGCATCGCCGCCTGCGACGCGACCTTCCCGGGCGTCGATGCGCAGATCCCGGCCTTCAAGGCGATGCATCCGATGGGCGCCCGGCTCTCGCAGGAATGCGTGACGATCATGGCCGACTCGATGGTCTCGGCGCTCTTCCACAACCAGTTCCGCGTCCCGACCTACCAGGATTGGGTCGACGAGCAGGCCGATTTCGGGCCGGTCTACGCCTTCCACGAGCAGCAGCTCCAGCATCTGCAATGGCGGGTCAAGCGCGATCGCTGGGTGCTCAAGACGGGGGCCCATATGTGGGGCCTCGAGCATCTGCTCGCGCGCTATCCCGATGCGCGGATCGTCGTGACCCACCGCGATCCGGTGAAGACGATGACCTCCTATGCGAGCCTCACGGCCCTGGTCCGTTCGCTCGGGAGCGAGACGATCGACCCGAAGGAGATCGCCCGCGACTGGACGGCGCGCATCCGGCGCGTCGTCGAGCATGCGACGGAGGTCCGCTCGCGGCCGGTCGCGGCGAAGGCGCAGTTCTACGACATGTACTTCCAGGACTTCGTGACGGACCAGTTCGCCACCGTCGAGAAGATCTACCGCGCCTTCGGCCTGCCGCTGACGGACGAGGCTGCCCGCCGCATGAAGGCCTTCATCGCGGACAATCCGAAGGACAAGCACGGCATTCATCGCTATTCCCCCGCCGAGTTCGGCGTCGATCCCGATGCCGTGCGAGAATCCTTCCGGCCCTACATGCAGCGCTTCGGGCTCGAGCCCGAGCGCGGCTGAAATCCGATCGAACCGAGCCCCCCTCGCCAGGAGACGAACCGATGAGCCAGCCGACGACCGCCGCTCCGCAGCTCCCGAAGACCATGCGCGCCTTCCGCGTCCACGAATACGGCCCCGAGCCGACGACGGCCATGAAGCTCGAGGAGATTCCGCTGCCCGTCCCGGGCCCCGGCGAGCTGCTCGTCCGCGCGCAGGGCATTCCGCTGAACCTGAACGATCTCGAGCGCGTCAACGGCAAGAACATGATGGTCCGCCCCGAGCTGCCCGTGACGCCGGGGATGGAGACGATGGGCGTCGTCGTCGCCTGCGGCGCGGGCGCCGAGAGCTGGCTCGGCAAGCGGGTCGTCGCGATGCCGAAGCAGGCGACCGGCGGCTTCGCCGAATACGCGATCTGCCCGACGGTCTCGGCCTTCGACATGCCCGAATCGATTCCGATGCCCGATGCCGCGGCGATCTACTACCCGTTCCATCTCGCCTGGCTCGGCCTCGTCGAGCGGGCGGCGCTCCGCGCGGGCGAGAGCGTGCTGATCCATGCGGCGGCCGGCGGCTCGGGCTCCGCGGCGGTCCAGCTCGCCAAACATATCGGCGCGAAGGTCTTCGCGACGGCGGGCAGCGAGTCGAAGCTCGCGCTCTGCCGCGAGCTCGGCGCCGACGTCGCGATCAACTACGAGAAGGAGGACTTCGCCGAGATCGTGCTCGAGCAGACGGGCGGGCGCGGGGTCGAGGTCGTCTTCGACAACGTCGGCGAAGGCGTCATGGAGAAGTCGATGAAGGTGACCGCCTATGACGGCCGCTACGTCATGATGGGCTTCGCCTCGGACAAGAAATACGCCGACGAGAAGCTGATCGTGCCGAGGCGCGTCATCGCCGGGAACATGAAGCTCTGCGGCGCGCTCATGTCCTACGCCGAGCCGCCGGTCCAGCTCATGATGAAGAAGGCGATGGGCTGGAACTTCTGCTCCCGCGACCTCGGCGTTCGGATCACGCGCGAAGTCGTCGACCTCGTGCTCGCGGGCAAGGTCCGGCCGGTCATCGGCCAGGTCGTCCCCTTCGAGGAGATCCCGGCCGCGCTGACCCGCATGGTCAACCGCCAGACGATCGGCCGCACGGTCGCCCGCCTCGACTGAGCGGCGGCCAGCGCGCGCCCGCGAGGCGGTCTAATCTCCGCCGCCGCCGCGGGTCCGGCATCCGCCGCGGCGGCGCCTTTCTGAATCCCGAACCTCGAGCCACGGAGCCCCCCATGTCCCATCCCTTCGACTACTCGAACAAGCGCGTCGTCATCACGGGCGCCTTCTCCGGCGTCGGCGCCGCCCTCCTCGACGTGCTCGCCGAGCTCGGCCGGCCCGAGGTCATCGCCCTCGACATCCGCAAGCCCGAGGGCCCGATCGGGAGCTACATCGAGACGAACATGGGGAAGGCGTCCTCGGTCGAGGCAGCGGCCGCGAAGATCAAGGGCCCGATCGACGTCCTCTTCAACAACGCCGGCATCGCGGCGACGCATCCGGTCGAAGACGTCATGGCCGTCAACTGGCTCGGCCTGCGCCAGCTCTCCGAGCTGCTGCTGCCGAAGATGCGCGAGGGCGGAGCGATCGCGAATACGGCGTCGATCGCCGGCGGCCAGTGGCCCGGCCATCTGCAGGAAGTGCTCGAATGCATCTCGCTCGAGAGCCGGGAAGAGCTGTTCGGCTGGTGTCGCGAGCATGCCCAGCTCGTCGGCGACGGCTACGCGTTCTCGAAGGAATGCGTGCAGGTCTACACGATGAAGAGCGCCAAGCAGACCCTCGCCCGCAAGGTCCGGACGAACAGTGTCTGCCCCGCGCCGATCGATACGCCGCTCTTGCCCGATTTCAACAAGACCATGACCGAGAAGACGATGAACTGGACCGTCTCCCAGATCGGCGGGACGATCGCGACGCCGCGCGACATCGCGATGGCGCTCGCCTTCCTCGGCTCGGACGCCTCGCGCTACGTCAACGGCGTCAACCTCAACGTCGATCTCGGCTTCAACGCTTTCATGACGACGGGACAGCTCGACTTCTCGGGTCTCGCCTGAGGCGCACGCCCAGCGCACCACCGCCCATCGGCCGTCGCCCATCGGCGCTCCGCGCGCGAGGAGAGGGAATCGACATGCATCGCGTGATCGTCTGGGGAACGGGTTTCGTCGGCAAGGCGGTGCTGAAGAGCCTGCTCGGCCATTCGGAGTTCGAGGTCGTCGGCGTCGTCGTCCACGATCCCGCGAAGGACGGCCTCGACGTCGGTGATCTGATCGGCGGCCCGAAGACGGGCATCCGCGCGACGCGCGATGCGGCGTCGCTGCTCGCGGGACCCGCCGACGCCGTCGCCTACTTCGGCCCCAACGCGATGCATGCGGAGACGAATCTCGCGAACATCGAGGCGGCGCTGCGGGCGGGCAAGAACGTCGTCGATACGAGCATGGGCATCTTCCACTATCCCCCGATGGTGCCCGCACCGATGAAGGCGCGGATCGCGGACGCCTGCGCGGCGGGCGGAACGAGCTTTCTCAGCAACGGCATCGATCCCGGCTTCGGCAACGATCTCTTCCCGATGACGCTGCTCGGCCTCTGCGGCCAGGTCGAGAGCGTGCGCACGACTGAGTTCATCGACGGCGGGAGCTACCCGGATCAGGCGAGCCTGCGCTTCATGGGCCTCTACTCGAAGATGGAGGAGACGCCGCCGCTCGACGCGAACCCGGGCATGATGACGGGCATCTGGGGCGGCCCGCTCTACATGATCGCGCAGGCGATCGGCGCGAAGGTCGAGCGGACGGTCGAAAACTACTCGCGCTGGACCGGCGATCGCACGGTCGAGTTCGAGCACGGCCGCGTCCTTCCCGGCGAATGCGCCGCCCATCGCATCGAGCTCCAGGGCATCGTCGCCGGCCGACCGCGCATCATCATCGACCACGTCCATCGCCTCTACCCGGGCGCCGCCCCCGACTGGCCGCGCCCGAAGCTCGACGAGGTCCATTCGAACCGCGTCGAAATCGTCGGGCGGCCGAACGTCGTTCAGGAGACGGTGTTCTCGGATGCGGATACGGGCGACGGCAACGGCGGCGGCTGCCTCGCGACGGGCATGCGCGTCTTCAACGCGATCCCGGCGGTGTGCGCGGCGAAGCCGGGGATCCTGTCGGCGCTCGACCTGCCGGTGATCGCGGGGCGGGGGGTCATGCACGAGGACGGGATGCGAAACGCGAACTAGCAGCAGCTCAGCACGGCGACCTCGCCGGCACCTTGCATCGGGACCTTTCGCCGGCATTCGGCGCCTTTCGTCGCCCGGCACCCACCACCGGCGGGCGGCCCCCCGCCGCCCGCGGCGGGGCCGCCGCAACCGCCCCACCCAA
>CAUJGH010000538.1 GCA_963169575.1 Myxococcota bacterium
CGCGCGCCGCCTTCGGCCCCGAGACGACGACGTCGCATTCGACCGGCTCCGCGAGATGCTGGAGGCGATGGGACGAGACGTTCTGGAAGGCCGAGACGACCTCGACGCCCTTCGGCACGAGGGACTCGACCAGCTCGGCGGCCGAGCCCTGCCAGATCCCGACGGTCCGCACGGCGCCATCGCCGATCGCCGTCGCGAGCGGAACCGTCATCGAGACCACGATCTGTCCGGGCCGAAGCGATTCCTTGATCGCCTTCAGGGTTCCGGCGGTGTGTTCGAAGGGAACGGACAGGATCACGATCGCCGCGCCGGCCGTCGCCTCCTCGTTCGAGAAGCCCTCGACCTGCGCGCCGGAAACCTGGCTCTTCACCTGCTCGGCCGCCTCGACGGCCCGCTCCGCCTTGCGCGATCCGATCAGGACGCGCCGCCCCGACCTGCAGAAGCGCAGCGCGAGGCCGAGCCCCTGATCTCCCGTCCCACCCAGAATCGCGATCGTCTCGTCTTGCGTCGTCATGGCGCGGGACTCTAGCCTCGATTCTGCCGTGTGGAACCGTCGGTCCAGCGGTCGTCGCGGTCCCCGCCGCGCCCGCGAAAGAACCCTATCCTCGCCCGACCATGTCGACCGCCCCCGAGCACACCCCCGTTCGCATCGCCCAACACGACGCCCGCACCCTCGCCATCGAATGGGCCGACGGCGCGACCTCGCTGCTCGACGTGCGGGCGCTGCGGATGGCCTGCGCCTGCGCCGAATGCGTCGACGAATGGAGCGGCGAGCCGCGGCTCGCCGAACGCGACGTGCCGGCGGACGTCGCGCCCGTCGGGATCCAGTCGGTCGGACGCTATGCGATCCAGATCGAATGGAGCGACGGCCACAGCACCGGGATCTATCCCTTCGAACGCCTGCGCCGACTGGCCGCCGCGGTCCCCGGCCGACCGGACGGAGGCGCGCTCCAATGACGAACGCGAGTCCGCCCGCAGGCTTTCGCGCGAGCGAGCCCCGCGCCGCCGTGCTCGGTGAGCGCGAGCTGCGCGACGCGCTCGCCGTCGCGGCGCGCGCCTGCGACGCCGCGCGCGCCGAGATCCTGCCGCGCTACCGCAGGACCGCGGTCGAGACGAAGCAGGACGGCTCCCCCGTCACGGTCGCCGACCGCGAAGCCGAGCGCGCGATCCGGCGCGTGATCGGCGAGGCGTTCCCGGACGACGCGATCCTCGGCGAGGAGTTCGGCGCGAGCGGGCGCGCCGCGCGACGACGCTGGATCGTGGACCCGATCGACGGCACGATCGCATTCACCCGCGGCATCCCGCTCTTCACGACGATCATCGCCCTGCTCGTCGACGACGAGCCTGTCGTCGGCATGATCGATCTGCCCGCGGTCGGCGATCGCATCGGCGGCTTTCTCGGCGGCGGCGTCCACCGCGGCAGCGAGCGGCTCTCGGTCTCGACGGTCTCCCGCCTCGAAGACGCGCTCGTCTGCCACGGCGACCTCTTCTGCTTCGACCAGGCCGGGCTCCGCGGTCTCCACGAGCGGATGGCGAAGCGGATCGGGAAGCTGCGCGGCTACACCGACGCCTTCGGCCATCTGCTCGTGCTCTCGGGCGCGGCGGACGCGATGGTCGACTGCGATCTCAATCCCTGGGACGCGGCGGCGACCCGGGTGCTCGCACGGGAGGCCGGGGGCCGCTGCTGGGTCCGTGAGCGCGAAGACGGGCGCAAGCTCGATCTCATTTTCGGAAACCCGGCGATCGTCGATGAGATCGGCCAGCTGTTCTGAATTACATCGGCTCCGCCAGTCGGCCAATCCGATCTGCATCGGAACTGCCCAGCCGCGGCTTCGGACGCCGAAGTCCCGGACCCGACCCCCAGTCGGCTCCGATCCGGTCCGGATGCCCGGCCCGCCCACGCCCCGAGCGCTATGGTCCGGCCGCCCGAAAACCGGCCCGACGACCCTGAGAAGGAGCGCGTCCATGACGACCCGCCAATCGACCGCCTGCGAAGACGACGCACGACTCGTCCTCGAAGCCGGCGCCCTGCTGCTCGCCGAAGCCGTCTCCGCGGCGAAGCGCCTGACCGCGGACGGCGAGCGGATCGACGACCATCAGGTCGCGACCGAGCGCGTCGCCTACGCCGCGACGGAAGCGGTCGCCGCCCACGAAGTGCTCGCCCAGCTCGAGCGCTGGCGCGCGGATGGTCAGGCGACGGCGATGCGGGAGAAGACGGCGATCGCCGCGGTCGGCGAGCTGATGACGAATCTGCAGATCCGGCTCTCGGCGGCCGCGGACGATCTCGGCATCGGCGACGAAACCATCGAGAAATGCTTTCCCGCGAGTGTTCGCAGCGCGCTCCGACGGACGACGGCGGAGGCCTTCCTGCGCGAGCTCGGTGCGCATGCGGCGGCGACGCGCGGGGCCAATGACTGGGCCCTCGACGAGACCCACGAGCAGGTGCGCGATCAGGTCCGTCAGTTCGCGACCGAAGAGATCGCGCCCCACGCCGAGCACATCCATCGCTCCGACGAGACGATCCCCGAAGCCTTCATCGAGAAGATGGCCGAGCTCGGATTCTTCGGGCTCTCGATTCCCGAGAGCTACGGCGGCGTCGAGATGGGCAATCTCGCGATGATCCTGACGACCGAAGAGCTCTCCCGCGCATCGCTCGCAGCGGCCGGCTCGCTGATCACGCGGCCGGAGATCCTGACCAAGGCGCTGATGGGCGGCGGGACGGAAGCGCAGAAGAAGCACTGGCTGCCGAAGCTCGCCTCGGGCGAGGTCATGGCGGGCATCTCGGTGACCGAGCCCGACATCGGTTCCGACGTCGCGAGCGTGAAGTGCCGGGCGACGCGCGGGACAGTGGGTGGCGTAGAGGGCTGGATCATCGACGGGCCGAAGGCGTGGTGCACCTTCGCGGGCCGCGCCAACGTGCTCGCGGTCCTGCTGCGGACGGATCCCGATCTCTCGAAGGGCGCCAAGGGCCTCTCGCTCTTCGTCGTTCCGAAGCCCTCGACCCGGGAGCATGCCTTCGACTTCTCGCAGCCCGGCGGCGGGCGCCTCGTCGGCAAGGCCGACGCAACGCCCGGCTATCGCGGCATGCATTCCTACACGCTCAACTTCGAGCGCTGGTTCGTCCCGGCCGACCATCTCGTCGGCGAGGAAAAGGGCATCGGCCGCGGCTTCTATCTCCAGATGGCGGGCTTCGCCGCGGGCCGGCTGCAGACCGGCGGCCGCGGCTGCGGCCTCGCCCAGGCGGCGCTCGAGGAGACCGCGAAATACGTCGTCGATCGCAAGCAATTCGAGCAGCCGATCTCCGAGTTCCAGCTGACGCAGTACACGCTCGGAAAGATGACGGCCCAGATCGCCGGGGCCCGCGCGATCACCTACGCGGCCGCCCGCGCCTTCGACGAGGACGAGCGTGCGGCGGCGCCCCTGGCCGCCCAGGCGAAGCTGCTCGCCTGCGACGTCGCCGTCTCGGCGACCCAGGCCGGACAGCTCATGCACGGCGGCTGGGGCTATGCGGAGGAGTATCCGATCAGCCGCTACGTCGTCGACGCGACGGTGTTGCCGATCTTCGAGGGCGTGAAGCCGATCCTCGAGCTCAAGGTCATCGGCAAGGCGATCCTCTCGGCCTGATCGCCCCGGACCGGCTCAGCGCAGCGCCTGATCGGGCAGCTCGCTGCCGAAGAAGGCAGCGAGCACCTCGATCATCGGGGCGACATCGGCGGCGCCCGCCATCTCGCGGCACGAATGCATCGAGAGCATCGGGTTGCCGACGTCGACCGTGCGGATCCCGATGCGCGCCGCGCTGATCGGACCGATCGTCGAGCCGCAGCCGAGATCGCTGCGCGTCACGAAATGCTGCGGCGTGACGCCTACGTGCGCGCACAGCGCAGCGAACAGGCCGGCCGTCTCCGCGTCCGTCGCATACGACTGGTTCATGTTGCGCTTGATCACCGGCCCGCGGCCGATCACGGGCCGATGCCCCGGCTCGTGGCGGTCCGCATAGTTGGGATGGACCGCATGGGCCATGTCCGCGGAGACGAGCCACGAGCGCGCGACGGCGCGTTCGGAAAGCTGGGACGTCGGGCTCGCCTTGCGACCGGACGCTTCGAAGCCCGACGCGATGCGCGCGAGCAGGTCGGCGAGAAAGGGCCCGGCCGCCCCCGCACGGCTGCGACTCCCGACCTCTTCGTGGTCCCAGAAGACGATCGCGCGCGTCGCGGCGATCCGGCCGGCCTCGCCCGCCGCGAGCAGCGCGCGCAGCCCCGCATGACAGGAGGCGAGATTGTCGAGGCGCGGCGCGAGCACGAACTCCCGATTCGCGCCGGCGCAGGCCGCGGGCTGGGTGTCGTAGACCATGAGGTCGTAGGCGAGGATCTCGCCGCCCTTGTGCGCCTTGGCGCGCCTCGTCTTGCCCCGGCGACCGGCCAGGGATTCGCGCACGAGCGCCGCGAGGTTCTCCCGCTCCGACAGACCGACGACCGGAACCAGATGCTGCTGGGCATTCAGCTTCAGCCCGTCCTGCGCGAGCTCGCGATTCAGGTGGATCGCGAGGCTCGGAATCCGCAGCAGCGGACGTTCGAGATCCACGAGCTCCGTGCGAACGTCGTCGCCGTCGCGCAGCACGACCCGGCCGGCGAGGGAGAGATCGCGGTCCAGCCAGGTATGCAGCAGCACGCCGCCATAGGGCTCGACCGCGAGCTGTTGATACCCATGGGCCCGCACGTCGGCGACCGGCTTGATCCGCAGATTCGGCGAGTCCGTATGCGCCCCGACGATGCGAAAGCCCGCTTCGGCGGGCGGCTTCGATCCGACCTCGAACGCCGCGAGACTCCCGCCCGCGCGCACGACATAGGCCCGCTCACCGGGCGAGAGCGTCCAGCCGTCTCGCTCGTCGAGGCGAGCGAAACCCGCCTCCTCGAGCAGGGCGACGGCCGTCTCGACGGCGTGGTAGGGCGTTGGCGATCCATCGACGAAGCGAAGCAGGTCCGCGACCGGGTCTTGCATGACGCGGGAGCATAGCCGGGATCGCCGGCGGGAAGCGGGCTAGAAGCGGAGCTCGACGGACATCGCGTTGCGCGTCTTCGCCCGCAGTCGCAGCCGGACCAGCATCTCTTCATCGCCGATCTGGATCTCGCGCTCGCTGCGGAAGAGATCGGTGCTCTTCTTGCGGAAGGGCTTCTTGCGCTCGAGCTCGCGGGGGTTGCCGCGCTCGACTGCGTCCGCGATCGCCTCGTCCGTCGCGAGCTCGCGAGCGCTCACGCTCGACGAATTCCCGCGGACCGCCAGCAGCGCGTCGATCTCCGGTTCACGCCTCGGCGTCCGCCGCGGAAGCGTCTGTACGGCGTCGACGACGTCGATCGGAGACGCGAGCGCGGCCAGGCTCTGCTCCTGCTTCACCGACGAAGAGTCGCCGGGCTCCGCGAGACATTCCTGCGACGAGCAGACCAGCAGCACGACGAGCGTCGCAGCCGCAAGTCCATTCGAAGCCATTCGCAGCTCCGCTTCCCAGCCCATCGGGCTCGGAAGCGTGGCTCGATCGTTCGTGCGGATCGCGTTGGACTCCATGACATGACCTCCGCCCCCGCTGGGCGGGGACTTCCATCACGGAATAGGAGTGCAATCCCCACGCCAATGTTCCACTCGACCTGAGGGGGCCTGTCGAGGCCCTGTCGTCGAGCGCGACCGGCGTCACACCCGCGCGGGCCCGCAAACCGCGCGGACCGCCGAAAACCGGCGCCCGAACCGGGCGAGAATTCTTCCTCCCCTCGGGAGCATGCAGCCGGGTTCAGGCCGGGCCGGGCGGGGATTGCGCGAGCCAGCGGGACGCCTTCCGCGCCATCCGGGCGAGGCTCTCCTCGCCGAGCCGCGAAGCGAGATCGTCCGCGGAGAACCAGACCAGCGCCTTCGACTCCGCGACCTGGCGCGCGAGCGGCTCCCGCTCGGACGCCTCGAGCAGGAAGCGAACGTCGTGATGGGCATGAGCCGGTTCGCTCTCGCGCGCCGGGATCTCGTGGACGTCGAGATCGAGGATCGTCGGCCCGCCCGTCGCGGGAATCGGCTCGAGCCGGACGAGCCCGGACTCCTCACGCGCTTCTCGGAGTGCCGAACGCAGGACGTCGCTCTCGCCATCGGTGTGGCCACCGAGCTGGAGCCAGCGGTCGAGCTTGCGATGGTGGGTCAACAGCACGGCCCGCGACTCCCGGGACACGATCCAGGCGGAGGCCGTGACGTGTCCCGGCGCATAGCAGTCGCGCTCGAAGCAGCGCGGCTCGCGCTCGACGAGATCGAGGATCCGCCGGGTCGTCGCGCGCTCCTCGGCATGGGCCTCGAAATAACGCTCGAGCAGTTCGATCAGGTCGGCACGCGTCAAGACCGATTCGCCTCCCCGCCGAAGCGCGTCCGCGGCGCCTTCGGCTCAGAAGGACAGGCCGAAGCCCGCCGAGAAATTGAAGCCCTCGTCCGAGAATCCGAAATCGGCGCGGAAGAGCGCGGCTCGCTCGACCGTGAGCCGCGCGCTGACCCCGTAGCTCTGGATCAGGCTCTCGCGAAAGAGCGCAGAGCCGTCTTCGCCGACGCCGCCGACCTCGTAGAACACGGCGGCGCCGATGCGTTC
>CAUJGH010000539.1 GCA_963169575.1 Myxococcota bacterium
CGTCTCGGCGAAGTCCGCGGTCCGGACGCGCATCCGCGCGGCGGCCGAGCCGACCGGCTCGTCGAGCCGGACGTCGGGGAATCGGCGCGAGCGCTCCTTCGCGTTCCGGTCGAGGGCCTGCTCGATCTGGGCGCGGATCCGGTCGAGGCCGAGTCGCTGGGCGGGCGAGAGTCCGGGGAGATCGAACCAGCGGAACACGTCGAGGGACGTGTCGTGTTCGGCCGGGACGAAGACCGTCGCTTCGGGAATGGAGAGGCCGCGCGCGGCGAGTCCCGCGCGAACCCCCGGCTCGTTGGCGAAGGCGCAGAAGACCCGGGCGTTGATGCCGCCGCGCCTGCCGCCGCAGGCGCCGCACTGGTAGCCGGAGCCGAACTGGTTGTTGGTCGACATCGAGCCGTGGCCGACGATCAGCACGAAGGGGGCGAATCCACCGACGAGGCCGATCAGTCGGAGATTGCCCTCGACCATGCCGATCCGATCCTCGAGCGGGAATCCTTCCGGCCGATCGTCCGCGTCGTAGTGCAGCGCCGTGCCTTCGAATTCGCGGGAGGGGCGGACGAACAGCCGCGGGAAGAGCAGATGGGCGAGTGTGCGCGGCGCGCGCAGGAAGTTCGCGAAGCTGGCCAGGAGACCACCGAAGGGGCCGCGCGAGGCATCGTCGCCGAGGATCGCGCGGAAGCGTCGCCGCAGCAGCCGCCGCTGCACGAGTGAAGCGGCCTCCGCCGCCGGGAGCACTTCGGTCACCCGCCGGGTCGGCGTCACGGGCGCCGGGCAGGAGGCCCGCTCGTCGGAGTCGAGGGGGGCGCGGTGTTTCAGCGGGATGCCGAAGAAGCCGGCCGAGCCGTAGGTCACGCTCCCTTCGACGCATTCCTCGAGATGGCGTCGGATCGACTCGCAGCGGTCGTCGATGCAGACCGCGATCTGGACGGCGGCCTCGCGCGGACGGACGTCGCGCTCCGTCTCCCGCGCCATCGCGATCCCGCCGATGAAGCTCCGGATATAGCCCTCTTCGAAGGCATCCTGGAATGCCCCGAGCTCGGCGGACCAGGCCAGCGCGCGCGGCGCTTCTCCGGGCGCGCCGAGCCCATCGCGGGAGGCGAGGGCGTTCGCGAGGGTCTCGAGCGTGGCGCCCCGCCCGTACAGGCCGCGCGCGATGTCGCTGAGCGCGAGCTCTTCGACGACCAGGCGCAGGGCCAGATAGTCGAGCAGGCGCACGGCCACACCGGCCGGTCGTTCGCTCGCGACGTGCTCGAGGCGATGGATCATGCCGGCATAACCCGGCAGGGCGAAGAGCGCTTCATGGAGCAGGCTCGGCCATCCCGTCTGCGCGTCGCCGCGCTTGCGGAGACAGTCGACGATCAGCGCCATCGCCGAGGTCGACTCGCCGAGGCGGCCCCGCAATCCGCCGAGCCAGGGCTCGGGGACGCCGAGGGGCGTGCGCGCGAGCCATCGGACCGTCGCCAGCAGCCCGTGCTCGCGGCCGGGCATGGGCCAGAGCGCCGAGCCGAGATCGAGGAACGCGGGCAGGATCCGGAGCAGGAATCCGTCGACGAGAGCGCTCGTATCCATCGCGATCTCGGGTCGGACCCGTGAGAGCAGGACGGTGCCGCGCCGCGGGCTCGGCAGGTCCTCCACCCGCACGAGCTCCCGCGCCTGGAAGCGCTTTCGCGCCGCAGCCACGTCCTCGGGCCGGATCTGCCGATCGGCGAGCAGCTGCTTGTAGCGCGCGAGCGTCAGGGTCGTGCGCGCGCCGCGAATCCGCGTCGCGGCTTCGCAGACGGCGTGGAAGGGCTGTGATTCCAGGGCCTCCAGGGGATTGGTGTGGACGAAGACGCCGAGCGGGCGCTGCTCGGGGAGCCAGCGCGCGAGGCGATCGATCCAGGCCTGGACCTCTCGGCTCGCGGGATCGCGAGGCGAGGGGTCGTCGCCTGTGGGCGCAGGATCTTGCTCCGGCTTCATTGGGGGGGGCCTCCGCGACGCGACTCGGTCATCCGGCGGAACGACTGGGCGATCGATGCGACGGGCCTGCGCCGGGTCGCGTGGGGATGGTCGGACGCGGCGCGCATGCCGTCGAGTCCCTCGATCTCGAGCTTCGCGAAGGAGAGCTCCGCGCCCATCGCTTCGATGCGGCTGAGGAACGTATGATCGACGAGGCGCACGTCGGCGAGATCGATCACGATCCGCCGAACGTCCCTGTCGAGGTCGGCGAGCTCCCGGCGCACCTTCAGCAGACTCGGGAACGCGGCAGCGCCCCGCAGCTTCAGTCGCAGCTCGCTCCCGGTGCGGATCCGGTCGACCGTCGTGTTGACGAGCGTCCCGGGATGGGCGCCGCGGATCGAGTGGATCAAGAGCTTGAGCAGCAGCCCCGCAGCGACGCCGACGAGCAGGTCGGTCGCCAGGGTGACGACGAGCGTCGTCGTGAAGAGCAGGACCTGATCGGGCCCGATCTTCCAGGCGTGGCCGAACTCGCGGGGCGAAGCGAGTCGCGTGCCCGTGTAGACGAGCATCGCGGCGAGCGCGGCCAGCGGGATGTGATGCAGCAGCGTCGGCGCGGCGGAGACGGCGCCGAGCAGCAGGGCGCCGT
>CAUJGH010000540.1 GCA_963169575.1 Myxococcota bacterium
CGACATCGACATCAACGGCCTGCGCCAGCTGATCGGCAACCCCTTCGTGATCCCGGGCCTCTCCGACGGCGGGGCTCATCTGAAGTATCTCGCCGCCGGCAGCTACGGCACCGAGTTCATCTCCCGCTACGTCCGCGACACGCCGCTCACGACCCTCGAGGAAGCGCATTGGCGCCTCTCGGCGCTGCCCGCCCACTGCGCCGGCTTCCAGAACCGCGGCGTTCTGCGCGAGGGCGCGGCGGCCGACGTCATCGTCTACGACTACGAGAAGCTCGACTACGAATTCCCGACCTTCCGCCACGACCTGCCCGGCGACGAATACCGGATCACGTCGAACGGGACGGGCTATCGCTGGGTCGTGGTCAACGGCCAGATCACGATCGAGAACGACCAGCCGACGAACGTCTACTCGGGCGTGCTGCTGCGACACGGGCGTTAGTCTTCGCACGCGAGCCAGGAAGGACGGGCAGACGGCACGTGAGCGAGAAGAACCGAGGCGCCGACCCGGCGCTCCCGTTCGGCCCCTGGCTCTTCCTCGCCTGCGCGATCCTCTCGCTCGTGATGCGACCGGCCGCATCGGCGGAGGAGCCATTCTGGGCCCCGGCCGGGCGGGATGCCACGGGTTGGGACTGGGCTCGCATCGACTCCGGCGAATGGCTGAAGGGCGAGCTGATCTTCCTTCAGAGCAGCTCCATCACCTTCGACAGCAAGGAGTTCGACGAGGTCGAGGCAGCGAGCGATCGGGCACGACGGTCGAGGTGGAATTCCCTGAACTCAACCTCCAAGTCCCGGATGTTCCATGCCTACGCAAACTACCTTCCTCGTCGGCGTTAGGGACGCATTCCGGCTCCCGGTCGATGGCATGTCGGCGCGGTCGAGTACGAGCGGGTACGGGCCGTACCGGGAACCGATCCCACGAGTCGGTCGACGAGCGTCAGAAGAGGAACTGCGCCTTGAAGGCGAGGATTCCCGCCGGGTCGTAGTCGTCGTCGCTGATCCGATTGCCGTCCTGATCCTCGACGCGGAGGTTGCCGGCGACCGCGACGCCGCCGTTCAGATCCAGCTCGACCTTCGGCGTCGGCTTCCAGCGCAGCGTCGCGAAGATCGGGACCTCGGTCTCCTGGCCGATGCCATCATCGTCCGTTCGGTTCGGATGATTCGGTCGACCCTGGATTCGCGCCTTGTCCGAAAGTCGGAACTGACGGCTCTGGAACGTGAACCCGCCACCGAGGGAAAGCTCGGGCGTGATCAGGTAGTTCAACTGGGCCCCGACACCCGGATCGACGAGCTGCACCATCCCGACGTTGAGGCGCCAGGACTCTGCGAACTTCCATTTCAGGGTCGGCACGGGGACGAGGCCCACCCCGCCTCCGAGCTGGCTGAGCGCGCCCACGAGAAGTCCGACCGAGAAATCGTCGCTCGTGTGGTAGTCGAACCCGACGAGCAGGCCGCCGCTGAGCGTGTCGCTGAAATTGGCTCCGCCCTCTCCCCAGGTGCGCACGATTCCGCCGTACATGAGCCGCCAGCGGTCGCTCACGTCATGCCCCATGATGGCCCCGAGCACACCCCGGTGAACGTCGTCCCAGCGGTAGCGATTCGACGTCCCGCTCGAACCCGAGAAATCGTAGCCGTGGAGGGTGTAGTTCCCGACCAGGAAGAGCGTCGAATCCTCGCCGAGCGAAACCCGATGGCCGAGTCCGAAGAACGCGGTGTTGCGCGCCATCTCGGTCCCCGAGTCTTCGACGTCCGCCTCGAACTGATGACCGTACTGGAAGGTCGCGACCGTCGGCGGAGCCGCCAGGTCCGAATCCATCACCGCCGGGATGTCGACGATCTGGCAGAAGGCCGGCGCCGCGATCAGGCCGGCGAGGAGTGCGAAAAGGATCTGAACGCGAAGGGATGAGTACCCGGATTCCATCCATCGATGCATGAGTTCCCCCTCCATGGTCGATTGGTTCGACCTAAACAATTCCCGGGGATTAGCATGCCGGTACGAACAATCGTAGGGGATACGGGTTCGGGGCCCGGCCGAACCCCCGGTCGATGCCGAGCCATCGATCGGGGAAAAGGCGAGGTCAGCTCCGCGGCAGGGTCCACTCGTCCATCCAGCTCGAGAGCGCCTCGACGACGAACGCTTCCGCCTGCTTGCGCGCTTCGCGGCGCGCCTCCGGGTCGTTCAGGTGGGTCGATCGCCCCTCGCGAGTCAGGATCGCCAGCGATTCTCCGTCGCCGGTCCGGTCGTTGATTTCGACGATCGCCTTCCACTCGACGGCGACGAACCGGTCGGACGCGCCGAGGTCGAGGCGATCGATCCCGACCCGCGCGCGAACCAGGAGCCAGCCCGCGCTCGTCGTCCAACCCTCCGACGACTGGATTCGAAAACCCCTCCCGAGCACCGCTTGCGCCATCGCCACACGGATCTCTTCGAGCGGATCGCCGAGCAGTCCCGACTTCGAGTCCGTCTCCCAGGCCTCGACGTCGATCGTGAGCGAATGCCGCAAGGACGCGAGCTGTTCTTCGAGCTCGGCGCGGGTTCGGGTCGGATCGCTCGGCGGTGCTTCACCGCCGAGGCGCACGATGCGTGTGGCGAGTGCTTCGCGCGCGGTAGCGAGTTCCACGGCGCGCAGCAGGACCCCGAAGCTCGCGGAGGGAGATGCATCCGGATCGAGGGGCGCCAACGTCTCTGCGAGCCGGGCGTCGGTGGCCGCCAGCTCGCCTTTGAATCGCTCGATCTCCGCGGTCCGATCGAGAACGGCAAGCGCCCAGTGGACCTTGGCTTGCTCGTCGACCCAGGTCCGCTCGACCTGCGCCCCCTCACGCTCTCCGCTCGTCTTGCGCGCGACCTCGGCGACGGCCGCTGCGGCTGCCTCGTCGGGCTGGGCGCCGGAGCCCACGCCCCAGGTGTATTGGCGATCGGGGAAACTTTTGGGCGGCTTGCCCTGGACCCAGCGCGGGGCATCGGGTCCCGTCGCGCACGACGCGAGGCCCGACGCCAATCCCAGCACCACCGCCCACTGGAAGCACCTTCGCATCGCCGTCGTCATTGCCCGAGCCTCCATGAGGCGAGGTTTACAGGACTACGACCCTGATGAACCATGGTAGCGACCCGGGATCAATCGGGATCTCGGACGATGCGATGCAGCTCAGCGCAGCACGAGTCGA
>CAUJGH010000541.1 GCA_963169575.1 Myxococcota bacterium
AGCGCGTCGATTGCTCGCGCGCAGGCTCCCCGATAAGCTCGGCGGCGTCAAGCGTCCCGACGCATTCTCCCCTCGATCCCGTCCCCGTCGACGTGCATTCGACGAGGCTCCCCATGCTGCGGCGTTCGCGTTCAGTCCGAATCGGATTTCCGTCGCCGGGCCGGGCCCGCTTCGTTCGCGTGGTCGCTGTCCTCCTCCTCTCGATCGCGAGTGCGAGTGTTCCTGCCCGCTCGATCCGCGCCGCCGAGGGCCGTGCACGCGAGACGGTCGCGTTCGAACCGCTCGCCGTACGGCTCGACGCATTGCTCGCGCGGGGGCTCCTGTCGAAGGCGAGTGTCGGAATCTGGATCGAGCGCGTGGGGAGTGGAGACGTCGTCTATGCACGCGGTGGCGACCAACTCTTCATTCCGGCCTCGAACCAGAAGATCCTGACCGCCATCGCGAGCCTCGCGCGATTCGGACCGGCACACCGCTTCGCGACGCGCGTCTGGGCGCCCGAGCCGGTCGACGGCGAGGGCGAGGTCCGGGAGCTCGTCGTCGAGGGGGGCGGGGATCCGCTGCTGCGATCCGAGGATTGGTGGCGGATCGCAGCCGACCTGCGCACGGCCGGCTTGCGTGTCGTGCGCGGGGATATCCGGGTGGAGGATGGGCTCTTCGAGGGGCCCGCCTGGCATCCGAGCTGGGGCGACGTCACGGCGCGCGCCTATCACGCCCCGGTCGGAGCGCTGACCGCGAATCAGGGGATCTTCGCCGTCTCGATCCGGCCGCGCGCCGCGGCGGGATCGGCGGCGCGCGTCGCGCTGGATCCGCCGGTCGACTATCTGCGCCTGCGCAATCTCGCGCGAACGGTGGCGCCCCGCGCGCGTCCGAGTCTCTCGATCGAGCGGATCGCGGGGGCGGGGTCGGAGGAGGCCGCGGAAGAGATCGTGCGCGTCGAAGGCCGCGTCCGGCTGGGCGATCCGGGGGATCTGTTCGCACGCAGCGTGCTCGACCCGGGTCTCTACGCGGGCTCGCTCCTGCACCATCAGCTCGAGGCGAATGGCATCGCCGTGGACGGCGTCGTTCGCCGCGCGCCCCGGAGCAGGGAGCCTTTCGCCCTGATCCTCGAACGGGTCGGCGGCAGCGTCGCCGAGATCGTTCGGTTCTGTCTCAAACAGAGCAGCAACTCGGTGGCGGAGGCGCTGGTCAAGAATCTCGGGGCCTGGACCGACGCCGCGCCCGGAGCCGGGCCGGCGCGACGCGGCGAATGGGTCGGCGGCATCCGCGCGCTCCGCCGCGAGCTCGAGGCGCTCGGCATCGACCTCGGCGCAGCACGGCTGGTCGACGGCTCGGGACTCTCGCTCCAGAACCGGCTCAGCCCCCGCATGATCGTCGAGGCGCTGCGCGTCGCGCGCGCATCCTTCGAGATCGGTCCCGAGCTCGTCTCGGCGCTGCCGATCGCCCATCGCGACGGCACGCTCGAGCGTCGGCTCGAACGCGCGCAGGGCCGGATCCGAGCGAAGACGGGCCTGCTCACCGACGCCGGCGTCACCGCGCTCTCGGGTTATGCGGAGCGGTCCGATGGCGAGACGCTGATCTTCTCGATCCTGGTGAATGGCCCTGGCGGCGGTGGCGAAGCCGGCATGGCCGCCGTCGATCGTCTCGCGGAGACGCTGCTCGAGGCGCCACTGCCCGCTCCGCCCGCTGCTCCCGATCTCGAATCGCCCGAATCCGAGCCTGCGCCCGGTCGCTCGGGCGCGGGCGATCAGGAGGCCCGGGTCGCGCCCGCCGGCTGGCGGACGAAGGCCCGCATCACCGAGTCGATGTACTCCGAAGGCAGCTTGGTCCCCTCGCGCAGCCGCCGATCGATCACACCCGGTCCCCAGTTGTAGGCCGCGAGCGCGATCGAGACGTCGCCGTATCGGTTGGTCAGCTCGCGCAGGTAGGCCGCGCCGAGCTTCACGTTGATGGCGGGATCGAAGAGCGTATTCGGGCCCGACCACGCGACGCCGTGCTTCTGTGCGAGCTCGCGCCCGGTCTCGGGCAGGATCTGCATCAGACCGAGGGCGCCGACGTGCGACACCGCCTGGGGATGTCCCGCGCTCTCGACCTCGATCACCGCCGCGACGAGATGGGGCTCGAGACCCTGCGCACGCGCTTCGCGAACGATCGTCTCGGCGAGAGCCAGGCGATCCCGGGGCGAGAGCGCGCCGCGCCGCGCGGCGAGGCGGGCCGCGATGCGCTCGACCAGCTCCGGATCGCCGATCTCCGCGGCCGACGTCTCGAGCGAGAGCGCGTCGGACGCGGCGGGGGCCCGGCTCGTGAGGTCGAGCTCGAGGGTGGTCGTCAGGAGAGCGCAGATCGCGAGCAGGATCAGGTGGATTCGCTTCATGGTTTCAGAGACTCCCCGACCAGGGCGCGATCCCCATCTGGGAAATCGCGCCGAGGTTGTTCACGACGGCCCAACCGGTGGAGCAGGAGATGAAGCAGAGCAGGGCGACCTTGACGCCGTGGGCGAGGACGTGGGTCAGCGTCAAGTAGGCGACGGCCACGAGCGTGAGCGCGGTGTCGATCAGGAGCCCGGCCGTCAGGCCCGCCTGGTCGAAGAGCCACTCGGCGACGGGATTCGCCTCCACGACGTCGTAGCCCGCCACCGGCGCATGCAGGCAGAGGTAGGTCGTCCAATGGTCCGCGCACGTCAGCGCGATCGTCATTCCCACGAAGAGCCGCAGCATCCCTCGCTCCGATCCGTTTCGTCGCCGCTCCGCGCGCCGCCGATCGAGCCGGCGCGACGGGACAGGAAGAGAGCAAGAGGTGTGCCGCGACCACGCCGGTCCCGGCAATCGCGCGTCCGGGGCCGGGCTTGGCGCCAGAGCTGCCGGTGTGCGGAGAGCCCGGGGCGGCGGCAAGGGGAAGGGCGATGCCCAGATGGGATCAGGTCGGGTGTGACGAAGCGCAGACCGATGCGGCGCAGGCCCTCGGCAGCGCAAGCGCAGATCCGCGCGCCGCGCTTCGCGAGGCGAGGCCTCGAGAAGCGCGGCGCTGGGTTCATGCGGACGCGTCAGCGGACGCGCGTGCTCTGGATCACCGGCTCGGCCGGGTT
>CAUJGH010000542.1 GCA_963169575.1 Myxococcota bacterium
GGCCGGAGCGTCGGTGCCCTGATCGCCTGGGATCCGCGCGCGGCGCGCGAGGTCTGGCGCGTCGAGCATCGCCATCTCGCGAACGGCGGGACCTTGTCGACGGCCGGCGGTCTCGTGTTCCAGGGAACGGGCGGGGGATCGATGCGCGCCTATCGCGCGAGCGACGGCGAGCAGCTCTGGGAGGCGCCGACCGGGACGGGCGTGATCGCACCGCCGATCAGCTATGCGATCGACGGCGAGCAGTACGTCGCGGTCGTCGCCGGGATCGGCGGCGGGATGGGCCTAGCGAGCGGGGATCCGCCGACGGCGGTGCTCGAAAGCGGGAATGCCGGACGCGTCCTCGCCTGGAAGCTCGGCGGCGACGCCCGCCTGCCGGCACCCGATCCGGCCCGTTCGCTCCTCGCACGCCCCGTCGCCGCGATCGACGCGCCGCTCGATGCCGCCCGCGTCGAGTCGGGCCGTCGCGTCTACACCCGCCACTGCGGCCACTGTCACGGTCCTCACGCGATCTCCGGCGGCGTCGTCCCGGATCTGCGGCGATCGCTCCCGCCGATCTACGACGCGCTGCCGGCGATCGTGCAAGGCGGCAGCCTGCTCGCGCGAGGCATGCCGGGCTTCGCAGGCATCCTCGACGACGCCGCCGTCGCGGACGTCCGGCAATACCTGCTCTCGCGCCGCGCGGCGCTCGTCGCGGAGGCCGCCCCTGAACCGCCTGCAGATCGCGCCGGGTCCGGAGGCAACGTCGAGGAGTCAGACTGATCCGGTTTTGCTCCGCATTGCATTGGTTATAGAGTCCGCACGCTCTCTGTCAGGCGGGAGGCACGACTGCCCCCGACCGATTCCCGAACTCGAGAAGAAGGAGCCCGAATGACCCTCCGATCCATCGCGCTGAGCGCTTGCACCGCATTGCTGCTGGCGGCCGGACCAGCCGACGCAGGCCGCCCCGAAGAGGCAGCCCCTCCGAAAGGAAAAGGCGTGAGCGCAGCCAAGCAAGCCGAAATGCAGCGGCGCGAGTCCAAACAAGAAGCAGAAGAGGCCGTCGAGTCGGCGGAAGAGGCAGCCGGCGAACATCGCGAAGATGCCGAGAAACGAGCTCGAGAGCGCGGCAAGGACGTGGAAAAGGGAACGCAGGCGGCGCGCGAAGATGCCGAGGAGCGAGCCCGAGACGCCAAGTCGCTCGGCGAGGATCGAATGCCCGATGGGAAGGGGCGGGGGGATGAAATGCGCGCCCGGCGTGATGAGCGCAAGGCCATCATGGACGAGACGAAATCAAGTGCCGAAGGCAATCAGCCACCCAAGGGCCAGAAGCCGTGGTGGCGTTTCTGGCAATCGGACGAGCCGACTGCAGCCGGCGACTGAGCCTTCCGGCCTCTCGATCGAGGGGAGACGCAGCGCGGTGGCGGCTTCGTGAGCCGCGACGGCCGAATGCCAGGAGCGCGGGGATCCCCGCCGAGAGCACGGCATCGATCCGAGGCTCCGGGACGGCGACCGGATACAAAAACTGGCGGGCCGCGAACTCGTCGTTCTGCAGGCGTGGCTCGGTGAAGAGCAGATCGAAGATGCCCTCGGACTCCATCAACAGGTGGACACCCGGTGAGTCGAGGCCCGGATCGGCATTCAAGTTGCCGGTGAAGGCAAGCAGCGGCGTTGCGTCGGGATCCACGGGATCGATCGCGGAGGCGAACGCGTTGGTGAGCGTTGCCAGGGCGGAAGCGCTCGTGGACGGATCGAAGTCGTCGTCGAGGAAGGCCTCACCTTCGCTTTCGAGGTCGGCTAGGCCCAGGGCATGGCCAATCTCGTGGGTCAGCAAGACCTCGAAGCCCCGAAGCGACCAGGCGATGACGGGGTTGATCCGGATGTCGGCGCCCGAGATCGCGAATCCCGCGTAGCCCGGAGTTCCCGAGCTGAGGACGAGGTCGTCCATCTCCGAATCGACGAACAGCACGACGCTCGCACCGTACTGCGAGCCGGCGTGCGGCGTCTCCGCGAAGAGATCGATCTCGGCGCCCGGATTGAGCCCGACGAATCCGTCGGGTCGACGGGGATTGCCCGGGTCGTCGATGGCGAGCGTCCCGAAGTCCTCGACGAAATGGAAGCTCGCCGGCAGCCCCGTCGCCGGATCGACGAGGGTCCAGCTCTCGAAGGCGCGATGGACCGCACCCTCGAAAGCCTCGACCGTGGGCACGTTGCCCCCGACCCACGTCAGCTGATCGCGCAGCGCCTGATAGGAGCCGCATTCGATCGAATAGCGAAGTCCCCCGTCGAGCGAGCGCTCCTCACCCGCGACCGTTCGATGCGCCGCATCCCATCTCAGCCAGCGCCCGCCGGAGCCGATCAGGCGAAAGGCCGCAGCTTCGAAGCTCGCGAACATGCAGAGCCAGACAGCCACGAACGGGAGGAGCAGGATCCTTCTCGCCGCCGAGCCGGGCCCGCGGCGGTGCGCGTCCTGCACGGACCGACTGGCCGTCATGGGTGCCTTCTCGCCGCGCGGATGCGTAGTGTCATCGAACGCCACTCCTCCGACGCTGCCCCGAATCGATCCCTTCGACGCTAGTCGTGGGTCTCGTGCTGTCAAGTCGAGCGCCGCCGCCGGGTGAAGGCAAGGGCCGCCGCGCAGATGGAGCAGCTCGAACGCTCCTTGGGAATCCGAAGAAGTGATGGTCCGATGGTGGCGCGACGGCCGACTCGGGTCTTCGGCCGGTCGCGAAATCGCGCGCCACCTCTCGTTCGGGCTAAGGCCGAAACGGAACGGCGAACCTCGACCAATGCCCGGAGACGATGACGCACCGCTGCGTGACGCACGCCGAATCGGAAAAAATGATGGTAGCGGTGCGCGGACTTGAACCGCGGACCTACGGCTTATGAAGCCGCCGCTCTAACCAACTGAGCTACACCGCCACAAGACCGCCACACAACCGCCCCGAGAACGCGCATCCCAAGCGGGACCGCCTCGAGGCGAAAGTTCGGTCCGTTCCCGGACCGCCGCGCTGAACCCGGGATCCGCGCGGGCTGCGATCGACGCGGCGCACTCTAGCGCAGGACCCGACGACGAAAAGCCGACCGCTGCCGCGCGAGCGGTCTCCCCTATTCGTCCTTGCCGCCGCCACCCTTGCTCTCGAGGTCGGCGAGGCTCTTCTCGAGGGCCGCCACCCGGCCCATGAGCGCCTGGTAATCCCTCGCCGAGACGGCGACCGGACCGCGCCCCCCGGCCGGTGAGGACGCGACGGCCTCGCCATGGGCGAATCGGCTGACCTTGCCGGCGAGCTCGTCGAGGTCGGGGATGATGTCCCCGATGCTGCCCGAAT
>CAUJGH010000543.1 GCA_963169575.1 Myxococcota bacterium
CCGCTCCTACAACCTCTGCAGCCGCTCGACGCTGACGGCGAACGATTACCTCGACGCCTACGAGGCGCGTGCCGGCGTGCGGCTCCGGCGGATCCCGACCTCGTCGATCCGGCGGACGGTCGAGGCGTATGCCAAATGGGCGGTCAAGAAGCTGGCGCGGGATCGCCATGCCGCGCGCCCGGCCTACGCCGATTGGGAGGGCCGCAGCTTCGCGGCCCCCTTCGACTCGACCCGGGCACGCAAGGAGCTCGGCTGGCGGCCGGTCGACGATGCGGCGACCCTCGTTCGCGAGGGCATCGAGGCGCCCGTCGACGAATACTTCGGATGAGAGCGGAGATCCGAAACGTGTCTTTGCGCGTCCTGGCAGGCGCCGCCCTCGTCGCGGCCGCGCTGCTGCTGGGCGAGGTCGCGATGGCCCTCGTCGGGTCCTGCTGATCGTTTGGGGCCGGCGTGCTGCCAGACGCGAGCGCCGCTCCCACCGTTCACGCCTGCTCGCCGCGATCGCCTTCGGCTCGGCCCTCGTCGTCAGCCTCGTCATCTTCGCGGAGATGACGCTGCGCACGGTCGTCGATCCCTGCTCGACTGCGTCCCCATTCCGAACGACGCGAAGGACGGCGGCCACACCAACTCCCTCGACCTCCGCGACCGGCCTGGATACGCCTTCGCGCGCCAACCAGGAATGCGACGGATCGTGCGGATCGGCGATTCCCATACCTGGCGCGACAGCACCTGGCACGACGAAATCCGCGCCGGCCAGACCCTCTCTGCGCTGCTCGAGCAGTCCCTTGACTGGACCGAGGCGATCGATCTCGGCGTCCGCGGCTGGGGTACCGGCCAGCAATCTCTCCACCTACGCGACCTCGGCCTGCGCTTCCAGCCGGACCTCGTCGTGCTCGGCTTCTTGGACGCCTGGAGCCAACGTAACGTGAACGACCACTTCCGGTATTCCGAGCCACTCTTCCGGCCGGGCGACGATGTCCAGCGCGTCTTGACGAATAAGCCGGTGCTCGGGAGCCCGGCCCTGCTCGCCCCCCTTCGAGAGGCTCGCTCGTCCTTCTTCCACCCGATGCGGGGTGAAGAATCCCAGCTGATGGACAACCCCTTTCATACTTGGGAGCATCCGACGCCGATGGCGAAGACGGTCGCCGCCTGGACGGTCGAGACAGAGACCCGCTTCCTCGATCTGCGGGAACCGTTCATCCGCCTGCGGCGATCTGAGGGAGGCGCTCCACGACGGCCGTTTCACCATCAAAGGACGCTCCGAGACGGCGGGACCCTCGTCCGCGCGATCGAGCATAGATTGGCTCTTGACCGCTCTTTGTCCCTGTGGGGCCGGATGACGAATGCGACCGTCGAGTCGGGCCTGAAAAATGAAGGTCGCTGCGAACGGGCTACTTGTACGGAGTTGTACGGCGATCACAGACCCGATCCGAAAGCGAACCGAATGGTTGGCTGTCCGTCCGCGATGACGAATCGACCACCACCTCCGAGCGCGTTGGCTCGCACGCGACTCGACTCTGAACCCAGGGGAGTTCCTCAGCCATGACGAAGACGTCCTATCGAATGCCGAGCCGGGCCAAGACGAGCGCCCGCCCCGCGCCGCACCTCCGCGCGATCCTGGGTCTCGCGACGCTGCTCGCGGGCACGGGGTTCGTATCGGAACCGGCCGTGGCCCGAGATCCCTCGTCGCTGCGCGACCTCGAGATCCCGGTTTCACGCGTGCCGGACTGGCATCCCGCAGACTACCTCCCGCTCGACACGTCGAGCTGGACCCGCGTCGACATCCCGTGCAACGGCGGCGACGGCGCGGCGCTCCAAGCGCGCTTCGACGCGGCGACGCCCAACACGGTGCTCGTGCTGCCGGCCAACTGCCGCTTCCGGGTGCCTGGGACGCTCTTCCTCCGGCGCACCAACGTGGTTCTTCGCGGCGCGAGCCGAACGACTTCGATCCTGGAGTTCCAGGAACTCGACCGCGAGATGCTCAATGTCCAGATCCCGGCGTTCCCTGCCCACGAGCCCTACGGCAACCCGCGCGGCTGGACCGCAGGCTACACGACGGGTACGCAGGTGCTGACGATCGCGAATACGAGCGGCATGACGGTCGGCGGGTGGGTGCGCATGACGGCGAATCCCGAGCCGGATTGGCACATCCAGGCGAAGAACCAATACGCGGCGAAGCTCGTATGTGTCGGCGGGTCGGGCGGCTCGCAATGTTCAGGACTCTCGTCCAACCAGATCCGGATCGACCGAGGACTGCCCTCGCCGTTCACGCAGGGCGGCCAGTTCGTCGAGCCGATGACGAACGCCTTCCTAAGCAACGTCGGCATCGAGAACGTTCGATTCGAGCACGCCAACTGGGCGCGAGTCGAGCAGTACCGCTCCTACGTCGAGATGGACGACTGCTACGAATGCTGGGTCACGGACTCGATCTTCGGCAACGGAGGCAACAGCCACATCGGCCTCAAGGATACCGTCCGCAGCGTCTTTCGCGGCAACGACATGGGCATCAACCAGTGCACCGACGGCGGCGTGACCTGCCGATGGAACAAGGGCGCGATCTACTTCAATCAGGGAACGGCCGACAACGTCTTCGAGAGCAACACGCTGACGCAGTCGCCCTCCGGCCCGAATGCACAGGGCGGCTCAGGCAACGTCATCGCCTACAACTTCATGCGGGCCGACAGCTCGGTCGAATGCGAGCGCCACGTCTTTCTACACGGTCAGGGGAACACCGCGACCCTCGTCGAAGGAAACGACGTCGACTGCATGATGCAGTGGGATTCCCATCGCGACGGCCAGGGCTACAACAACACCTTCTACCGCAACCGCCTCCGCGGCGTCGGCAATCGCGTCGGCGGCTACCAGCGCGGCCGTCTCGGCGGCGAGGACACGGGCTCCCACATCCATCGCTTCATCACGGTGATCGGGAACCACGTCCACGAGCTGATGGGCAGCCCGCAGATGACGGGCCGTGCGATCGACGAGTCGGCCGACGCGACCCATCGCCACCAGGACACCTGGGTGACCCACAACGTCGCCCGCCGCGAGATCCTGTTCGAGACGAGCGGCCAGCAGGTGCGAACGACGCAGTACGAGAACCACGTCCGCAACGATCCGAACCCGGGCTGGTCGAATTTCGACTTCCCGGCGTCGCTCTACCGGACGGAAGCGCCGTCGTGGTGGTGCGAGGAGAGCGGGCCCTTCCCGAACATCGGCGCGCCCTCTGATCGCCTCGGCAACTACTCGAAGCTCCCGGCGCAGATCCGGCTCGAGGGCGGGACCTGCACGACGCGAACGGGGACGAACAACCCGCTGCCGGCGCCGATCTTCCTCGAGTAGACCGGTTCGGGTCCATCCGGCCCGCGCGAGGCGCGAGACCGACACCGCCCGCCCGGACGCGCGAGAGCGCAGCCGAGGCGGGCGGTCTTCGTTTCGGGATCGGGTCGGTCTGGGGACGGCGGAGCGGTTCGGCGCGACGAACGGCCCGGCGCGTCAGCGAGACGAGCGCGCGCGATCGAGCTCGACGGTCTCGAACAGCGCCGCCTCGAAGCGATCGACGGCGTCTTCCCAGCTATAGCCTTCGACCGTCGCGAAGGCGCGGCCGGAGTATTGCTTCCATTCCGCCTCGCTCATCTGCGCGAAGCGGACGATCTCGCGGGCCATCGCCTCGGGATCCTCGGGCGGGACGACGACGCCCCCGCCGTGCGCACGGATCAGCTCGGGAACGACGCCGGCGGGCGTTCCGATCACCGGCGTCCGGCAGGCCATCGCTTCGAGCGGCGGCAGGCCAAAGCCCTCGCGCCGGCTCGCGAAGAGCCAGGCGTCGCAGGCTGCATAGAGATGCCGCAGATCCTGGGTCGCGGGCTGGAGATGGAACTCCATGCCATCGGGCATTGCCTCCGCAGGCCGCTGTGAGCCGTAGGTGACGAGGCGCAGGTTCGGCACCTCACGCCGCGCCCGAACGAAGGCGTCGAGGACGATGTCGTACCCCTTGATGTACCTCTCGCGGTAGAGGAAGCCGACGGTCGGGACGGGCTGTTTGCCGCGGGGCTCGGCGAAGAAGTACTCGGTCTCGACCGAGCAGCGGACGACCGTGACGGGTTTCGTTCCGCCATGCTCCTCGACCAGCTCCCCCAGCCATTCGGCGAGCGTGATGATGTGCATCGGGAGCTTCCAGGTCGGAATCAGGTCCTCGAGCTCCATGCCGGGCGCACCGTAGTCCTGCATGTAGTAGGCCTTCGCGCCCTTGCTGCGCGAGAGGCGGAAGACGGGCTCGGCCGTGCTCCAGAAGGTCGCGACGACGACGTCGGCGTCGGGCACGTCGGCGTCGCACACGGGCCGATGGCGCTCGAGCATCCGGTGCGGAACGTCGACGTGGTCGAAATGGCTGGGGCGTTCGCGGATCGTGGGGAGCCACTTGCCCTTGCGAAGCAGGGTCCGGAGGCGGGCGCGCAGCTTCGGCGGCGGCGTTCCGGAGGAGACGACGAAGACGTCGTGGCCCCGCTTCCTCAGGCGATCCGCGTAGAGCGCGATCACCTTGGCCCCGCCCGACATGTCCACGATCTCGAGGACGAACGTGATCTTCATTTCGGCCCGACCCCCATCGGATTCATTCCCGAAGACGCGCCGAGACTACGCGAGCCACGCGCTGCCCGCGAGACGGTCCGTACCTCATCGCCCCTGCGAGACGAGCTCGAGGTCGGCCTTCATCATCAGCTCGGC
>CAUJGH010000544.1 GCA_963169575.1 Myxococcota bacterium
TGCCAGCGGATGGGGGACCTCGTGCTCGAGGCCCTCGAGCGGGGTTAGTCGCAGCGTGAGCCGATCGTCATCGAAGTCTTCCGGGCGCCGCATCGTCCTCTATGGCGTGACGGGGCAGCTCGGGCGCGAGCTCGTCGAGGAGCTCGACGCGAGCGGCTGGCCGATCGAGGAGCTCGTCGGAGTCGCGACGCCGACGAGCCTCGGACAGGAATTCGATTTCCGCGGCGAAGCGCTCGACGTCGTCGCCGAGGCGCCCGTCCTGAAGGGCCGTGATCTCGTCTTCATCTGCACACCGAAGGGGCCGGCGCTCGAGATCGTGCGCCAGGCGCTGCTCGCCGAGGTGCCCTGCATCGATTGCAGCGGTGCGCTGGCGGGGCAGGCGGCGGTGCCGCTCGCGCATCCGAAAGCCACGGGTCTCGAGGCCGCACCGCTCGTCTCGATCGGCGCGAGCACGACGCTCGCCCTGCGACCGGTGCTCGAAGCGATCGCCGAGGCGGCGGACATCGCGCGGCTCTCGGCCACGATCCTCACGAGCGCCGCGGCCTGGGGGCGAGAGGGTGTCGCGTCGCTCTCCGAGGAATCGATCGCGCTCTTCAATCAATCCGAGGGGCCGGCGAGCGGGCCGGCGGGGCGAGGCGTCGCGTTCGACGTCGTGCCGGGCGGGGCGATCGATCTCGAGCGCGTGCGGGCGGAGCTCGTGCGGGAGCGCGGCGATGGGCTCCGGCTCGCGCTCGCGGCGCTGCAAGTCCCGACTTTCGTCGGCGAAGGGGCGATGCTCTCGTTCGAGCTCGCGCGGCCGCTCGCGCTCGCGGCGATCGAGGCGGCGCTCGGCGCGCGGGCGGAGCTCGAGCGTGCGGAGAGTCCTTCGCTGCGCGATGCGCTCGGCGGGCCGAATGTCCGGCTCGGGCCGGTCGAAGCGGATCCGAGCGGTCTCGAGGGGATCGCGTATCGGCTCTGGCTCGCGAGCGATCCGCTGCGGCTCGTCGCCAACGCGGCGCTCGCGGCGGCGGGCCGGCGACTCGGGCTCGACGGGTAGGGCGGATCGCGCCATGGGCGAAGCGGACGAGCGCCCCGACCGCGCGGATGCGCCCGGGCAGGAGAGCGCGCCGCGGACGTTTCGCCTCGTGCTCGAATACGACGGCCGGGGCTTCGAGGGCTGGCAGGCGCAGGCCGGGGCGCGCGCGGCCCGGACGGTGCAGGGCGTGCTCGGCGAGGCGCTCGCCTCGATCGGCTGCCCGGCGGCGAAGATCCAGGCGGCGGGCCGGACAGACGCCGGGGTCCACGCGGAGGGGCAGGTCGTCAGCGTCGTCCTCGCGCGGGCTCTCGAGCCGAAGAGCCTCTTGCGCGCCCTCAATGCACGGCTGCCGGGCGACGTCGCCGTCCTCGAGGCCTGCGAGGTCCCGCCCGGCTGGCATGCGACCGACGCCGCCCGGGCCAAGCTCTACCGCTACCGGATCTGGAACGGCGCCGTGCGCTCGCCGCTGCGGGCCGCCCGGTTCGCCTTCATCCCCGAGCCCCTCGATCTCGAAGCCATGCGGGCGGCCGCACCGGCCTTCGTCGGGACCCACGATTTCAGCGCGCTCCGGGCCGCCGGCTCCTCCGCCCGGACGAGCGTCCGGACGCTCCGTTCGATCGCGCTGACGGGCGCCTCGGGCGGCGAGATCGCCCTCGACGTCCATGGCGAAGGCTTCCTGCGCCATATGGTTCGCAACCTGGCGGGGACTCTCGTCGAGGTCGGCCGCGGCCGCTTCGCCCCCGCCGATGCGGCCCGGATCCTGGCCTCCCGGGACAGGGGCCAGGCCGGACCGACGGCGCCCGCCCACGGCCTCACGCTGGTCCGGGTCTGGGATGGATTCGGTGATTGACGGGGCCCGTCCCGTCGGGTAAACATGCGCCCTCCCGAAGACCCCGCCCGGGGCCTCGGGATCCGTTCGTCCAGCTCCTTTCTTGAATCAGATTGGACCCATACGGATCAGATTGTTTAGCGCCGGTGGCGACCACCGGCCTGGAGTGGATCACTCGAGATGCCGAAGCGAGCCTTTGCGGCGACCCGTAGCGTCACCGCCGATCAGATCGAACGCCGATGGTACGTCGTCGACGCCGAGGACCTCGTCCTCGGCCGCCTCGCGACGCGCATCGCGATGATCCTGCGCGGGAAGCACAAGCCTTCCTTCACGCCCCATACCGATACGGGCGACCACGTCATCGTCGTCAACGCCGAGAAGGTCGTGCTGACGGGCCGCAAGCGCGAGCAGAAGATCTACTACCGCCATACGGGCCATATCGGTCACGTCCGCTCGATCACCGCCGACAAGCTGCTCGCCTCGGCCCATTCCGATCGGGTCCTGCGCTCGGCCGTCCGCGGCATGCTGCCCAAGAATTCCCTCGGCCGGGAGATGCTGTCGAAGCTCCGCGTCTATGCCGGTCCCGAACATCCCCATGCCTCGCAACAGCCGGAGGTCCTGACCGTTGGCTAGCCCGTCTTTCATCATCACGGCGACCGGTAAGCGCAAGACCTCCGTGGCCCGCGTCCGGCTCAAGCCCGGCACCGGCATGATCCGCGTCAACGGTCGCAACATGGACGAGTACTTCCCGCGCGAGGCGCTCCAGATCGTCATCCGCGGCCCCTTCGACAAGACCGAGACCCTCGGCCGCTACGACATCGAAGCGAACATCGACGGCGGCGGCACGTCCGGCCAGGCCGGCGCCCTGC
>CAUJGH010000545.1 GCA_963169575.1 Myxococcota bacterium
CCCCGTCCGGCTCCGGCTCGGCGCTCGCCACCCGCCGCTCGAGCGCCATGCCGCAGATCGGGCAATCGCCGGGCCGATCGCTCACGACCTCCGGATCCATCGGACAGATCCAGTCGCCGGCGGCGCCCGCCCGCACGGGCGGACGTTCGGCCTTCGCCGCATCCGGCTCCGAGGCTCGGGATGGCTTTGCGGACGGGGGCGCCGCGAGGTACTTCGCGGGATCGGCGGAGAACTTCGTGCGGCAGCCCGGGCTGCAGAAGACGTAGCGCCGGCCCGCATGCTCGAACACGCCGCCGCGCGGCGCGGCAGGATCGACGCGCATCCCGCAAACGGGATCGAGCGCGGCGTCGGCAGGATCGCCGTCCTTCGACTCCGCATTGCCGGCGCAACACCCGCTTCCGGCCATGGGCACTCCTCGCGGCGACGCAGCTCAGGCCGGCTCGGGACGAGCCTCCGCCTGGAGCGCGCGCGCCTTCTTCTCGAGCGCTTCGACCGCCGGGCCGATGCGCCGCGGATCGAGCGCGGCCGCGATCGCCTCGCCCCCCGCGAACCGCAGCATCGACCCGAGGCGCTCGCGCAGGCAGGTCATCGCGAAGCCGAGCATCTCGCCGCCCGCGACGGGATCGAAGGGCACCCAGTGGTTGCGATCGCCGGAGGGATGCACGTAGTGGTAGTGGGGATCGTCGGCGAACACGTCGAAGCGCAGGTATTCGTGGCGATCGCCCGTGCCGAGGACGTGGATCGAGACGCCGGTATCGCTGAACCCGCCTTCGGGCGAGAACTTCCGGATCTCCGCGAGGTCTTCGGGGCGATCGGCGTAGGCCAGCTCGAGGCGCTCGGGATCGACGCTGCGATATTCGAGCACGAACGTCACCGCGCCGGCTTCGAAGGGCGTGCAGGCCGCCGGATCCGGCGGCTCGGGCTGGACCTTGTAGACGACGCCGTATTTCGGATTCGGCTCCACCGTCATACCCCGTAGACGCGCGCGGCGTTGCCGAACGCGATCTTGTCGAGCTGATCCTGCCGCAGGTTCTTCGCGAGGCCTTCGAGGATCTGCCGCGACCGCGGCCAGAGCGTCACGCTATGCGGATAGTCCGAGGACCACATCGCGCAGTCCGCGAGCCAGGGATGGCTGGCGACGAGATCGAAACCGACGGCATCGTCGAGGACCGTCACGAACAAGTTCGTCCCCATGCACTCGACGGGCGACTTCGTCTGCTGGAGCGTCGCATCCTTCAGCTCGGATCGGACGGCGACGTTCTGGTCCATCGTCTGGAGCCAAAAGGGCAGCCAGCCGAAGTTGACCTCGGCGGCGACGATCTTGAGATTCGGATGGCGATCGAAGACGCCGGCGTAGACGAGGTAGGTGAAGATCCGGACGGCGGAGAAGAAGCGCCAGACGGTGCCCCCGGCCGTGATCTGGAGATCGGCGATGTTGTCCCAGTCGGCTTCCTGGGCGCGGCCGCCGAAGGTGCGATGGAAGGTCAGCGGGATGCCGCTCTCCGACGCGCGGGCGTAGAGCGGCTCGTAATAGCGATCGTGGTAGGGGCGGACCGGCAGGCCGGGGATCAGGATCGCCTTCGCGCCGGCCCGCACGCAGCGATCGAATTCGGCGAGGCAGATCTCCATGCCGTCGTCGACCGGCAGCAGCGGGAGGCCGACGATGCGGCGCGGCGAAGCGCCCTGGAACTCGCCGAGCATCCAGTCGTTGTAGGATCGCATGCAGGCGACGCCGAGCTCGCGGTCGGGCATGACGTAGGCCTGGGCGGCGTAGGCGGGATACACGACGGAGACGTCGATCCCGTCCTTGTCCATGTCCTCGACGTGGGCCTTGCCCTGATGATTGCCGGGCAGGATCTCGTCGAAGCGCAGCCCCGACATCTTCTTGTCGCCGGCGGCGCGCCCGGCGGTCGCCTCGATGCCGAAGGTCCGCTTGGGCGGTGCGCCGTCGAAGCTCCAGCCGTCTCCGCCGTCGGCGCCGCGCAGCATCTTCGGGGCGCGCGCCTTCAGCTTCTCGGGCACGCCGTCGAAGACGTGCGGCGGCTCGTTGATGTGGCAATCGGCGGAGATGATCCGCTGCGGGAGGACGGTCGACATGGGCGCTCTCCTGATCCGGGACGAAGTCGTCCGAGGCCGTCACTCTATCAAGCACGGGAGCGCCGGCCAGCGAGCACCGGCCGGGGCCCGCGACGGAGAAGGGCCGCTCGCACGGCGACCGATCGCGGCGATCAGCCCTGCGAGAGCCGGGCGAGGGCCTCGTCGCTGCCCGCGAGGACGAGGGAATCCGAGGGCTTGAAGGGGACGCCCGGATCGGGCGGTAGCTGGAAGCGGCCGGTGAGCGCGTCCTTGACCGCGATGACCTGGATCCCGAGCTTCACACGCGGATCGATCTGGAGGATCGTGCGCCCGATCCAGTCGTCGGGACAGGCCATTTCCTGAACCGAGAAGCCCGGGGCGATCGGCGTGTATTGCAGCACCGAAGACGTCGCGATCCGGTGCGCCAGGCGGAAGGCCGCCTCGCGCTCCGGGAAGATCGCCTCGGTGATGTGGAGGCCTTCGAGCGCGCGCGCCTCGTTCTCGCTGCGGACCTTCGCGTAGATCTGGCGAACCCCGAGATCGCGCAGCGCGATCGTCGCCAGGATCGTCGTCGAGAGAGCCTCCGCCGTCCCGATGACGGCCGCGTCGACCTCGCGCGCTCCCGCGCGCTCGAGCAGGAGCGGATCGGTCGCATCGCCGACGATCACCCGCGAAGCCCAGTCCGCATAACGATCGACGAGATCGCCGTCCCGTTCGATCGCGACGACCTCGTGGCCGAGCTCGCACATCTCGCGCGCGAACCAGAGACCGAACGCCCCGAAGCCGACCAGCAGGACCCGCATGCTTCCTCCTCTCGTGATCCTTCGCAGCCCCGCCGCGCGCCCCGGACGTCCGGATCGCCCCGACAGGGCTTCAACCGATCAGGACGTCCTCGTGGGGATGCCGGAAGGTCGAGTTGTGCGATCGGCGCGCCATCGCGCCCAGTACGGCGAGCGGACCGACGCGCCCGAGGAACATCAGCAGCACGAGCGTCAGCTTGCTGCCGTCCTCGAGCGTCGGCGTCAGGTTCATCGAGAGGCCGACCGTCGAGAGCGCGCTCTGGACCTCGAAGACGTGGCTCACCATCTGGCCCCGCTCGGCACCTGGCTCGGTTTCCCGCTGTTCGAATTCGAGCATCGCCAGCGTGAAGACGAGCAGGATCAGCACCATGCCCGCCGCGAGCCCCGTCGCGCGATGGACCGTCTCGTCGGGCACCGTCCGCCCGCCGACCGAGACGTGGCGATCGCCGCGCAGGCGCGCCCAGACGAGCAGCGCGAGCAGCGAAACCGTCGTGACCTTCACGCCCCCCGCGACCGAGCCCGGCGCGCCGCCGATCCACATCAAGGCGACCGTCAGCAGCAGCGAATCGTTCGAGACAGCGCCGTAGTCGACCGAGTTGAAGCCCGCCGTCCGCGGCGTGATCGCGAGGAACAGGGCGTTGACGGCGCGGTCGACCGGAGCGAGCGCGGCGAGCGTCCGGTCCCATTCGAAGACCAGGAACGCGCCCGTTCCGACGGCGATCAAGAAGCCCGTCGCCCCGAGCACGACGCGCGTATGCGTCGAGAGCCGGCGCTTGCCGCGCAGCCGTGCGCGCAGATCGTGGAGCACCGGAAATCCGATCCCGCCGAGCACGACCAGGAACGCGATGACGAGCAGGATCGACGCGCGATCCTGCAGCCCGACGAGGCTGTCGGAGAAGAGCGAGAAGCCCGCGTTGCAGAAGGCCGAGACGGAATGGAAGATCGCGAGCCAGAGCGCGGCACCGAAGTCGTGGTCGCCCGAGAAGCAGACGAGCAGCGCGAGCGCGCCGGCGGTCTCGCAGACGATCGTGACGCCGAGGATGGTGCGCAGCATCTGGCGGGGCGTGCCGGAGGGCAGGATCGCGGTGAAGCTGCCGGCCGCCTCTTCGACGTCGAGCCCCGCGCGCCGGCCGGCGGCGACCGCGACGGAGGCGGCGAAGGTCAGGATCCCGAGCGCGCCGGCCTGGATCAGCAGCAGCAGCCAGAGCTCGCCCCAGAACGACAAGACGGCGGGAATGTCGACGGTCGAGAGGCCCGTCACGCAGACCGCGCTCGCAGAGATGAACAGCGCGTCGATCCAGCGCATCGGCTCGCCTTCGTAGAGGCCCGGCAGAGCGATGAAGCCGAGCCAGCCGATCGTGATGAGCACGGCGAAGGACAGGGCGAGCAGCTGCGGCGCCGAGAGGTCGAAGGGCGATCTTCGCGGCAGCGACCCCAGATTTCGGCGGCTGGCTTCGGACGTCACGGGGGCGCAGCATACCGGCTCGGGCGGCCCTGGGCTGCGCGCGGGCCGGCCCCGAACGCGCATCTGGGGCGCGCGAGATGCTCAGCCCGAGGCCACGAGCCGCCGACAAGCAGCGCGCGACGCGTCAAACTCCCGCGCGGCGTCTCGCATCGCGACCTTCCGACCTCCCGACCTCCCCCTCTGCAGAGCGGAGCTCCGATTTGGCCCAGCCCGAGCGCATCCCCGAGATCCCCGCCGACCGCCCTGGCGCGGCGCCCCTGCCGCCGAACCCGCTGCGACGCCTGTACGCCTGGGTGCTCCACTGGGCGGAGACCCGCTACGGGACCCAGGCCCTCGCGCTGATCTCCTTCGCCGAGAGCAGCTTCTTCCCGATCCCGCCCGACGTGCTGCAGATCGCGCTCTCGGTCGCGAATCCGGGCCGCGCCTTCTTCTATGCGGCCATCAGCCTGGCGGCCTCGGTCGTCGGCGGACTGCTCGGCTGGGCGATCGGATCCTTCGCCTGGGAGCTCGTCGGCCACCATTTCATGAGCTGGATCCCCGGCATGACGCCGGAGATCTTCGAGCACGTGCGCGGCCTCTACCTCGACAACGCCTTCTTCGCGATCCTGGGCGCAGCCTTCACGCCGATTCCGTACAAGGTCTTCACGATCGCATCGGGGGTCTTCGGCGTCCCGCTGCCTCTGCTCGCCGTCGCCAGCTTCTTCGGCCGCGGCGGCCGCTTCTTCCTCGTCGCGACCGTCTTCCATTTCGCCGGCCCGACGGCCAAGCGGCTGCTCGACGACTACCTCGAGATCGCCACGATCGGGCTCTTCCTGCTCTTCGTCGCCGGGATCGTCGCGATCTCGTACCTGCATTAGGCCGGGTACGGATTGGCCCGGGATCCCGACGCCCCCGCGAGCGCATCCGATCCGACGGGTCTGCGCGCGCTCCCGCGCGCCTTCGCGGTCTACCGCGATCCGCGTCAGCTCGCGATCTTCGCGATGGGCTTCTCGAGCGGACTTCCGCTCCCGCTGACGACGACGACCCTCGCCTACTGGCTCGCCCGCGACGGACTCGACAAGACCTCGATCGGCTTGTTCGCCCTCGTCGGCCTCCCCTACGCCCTGAAATTCCTCTGGGCCCCGCTGCTCGATCTCGCCGCC
>CAUJGH010000546.1 GCA_963169575.1 Myxococcota bacterium
TCGCCGTAGGTGGACTCGACGATCAGGACGTCGGCTTCCCGGATCGGGTCGGGCGGGGGCATCACGGGGCAGTTCGGCCGGCCGAGATCGCCGGAGAAGACGATGCGCGTCCCGTGCACGCGCAGCGCGGCGATCGCGGCGCCGAGGATATGACCCGCACGGTGGAAGCTGAGCTCGATGCCCTCGGCGATCTCGACCGGCGCATCGAATTCTGCGGTCCGGAAGGCATCGAGGGCCTGCTCGCCTTCCTCGCCGGTGTAGAGCGGGAGCGCGGGCTCGTGGCGGGAATAGCCGTATCGATTGGCCAGCTCGGCATCGCGCTCGTGGATGCGGCCGCTGTCGGGCAGCAGGACGCTGCAGAGGTCGCGGCTGGCGGGCGTCGACCAGACGGGTCCGGCGAACCCGTTTCGGATCAGGAGCGGGAGGTAGCCGGAGTGGTCGATGTGGGCGTGGGTGAGGACGACGGCGTCGATCGAGGCGGGGTCGACGGGGAAGGGCGCCCAGTTGCGAAGGCGCAGCGTCTTCCAGCCCTGGAAGAGTCCGCAATCGACGAGGATCCGCCGACCACCGACCTCGAGCAGCGTGCGCGAGCCGGTCACCGTGCCGGCACCGCCCAGGAATCGGATCTCGATTTCGTCTCGTGTCACTCGCCGGCCTTCGTCTGGTGCTCTGCTCGCATTCCGGCATCCGGAGGACCGGGTGTCGCGCCGCGCTGGCGACCGGATCGCTTCGTCCCGTCGGCCGAGCGCCGACGCCGCGCCCGCCCCGCCGAGGGCTGCGGTCGCGCGGAGCGTAGTCGGATCCGCGCGCGGTGGCATCCGCCCCGGCCGCTCTCGCGCGCGGCGCGCGCGGTGGCATCCGCCCCGGTCGCTCTCGCGCGCGGCGCTGTGGTCCGGATCGCCGTCTGTTAGATTCGACGCGCCCGTACGAACGATCCGCATCCGAGAGGCCCTCGCATGAGCACCGCAGCCCCCGAGCTCCCGTCGATCATCCATCCGGCCCACATCGCGGCCCACGGCTATCCCCACGAACATTGGCGCGAGCTGCGCGCGAACGACCCGGTCCATCGCTTCGAGGACGGGCCCGTGCCCTTCTGGGCGGTGACGAAGCATGCGGACATCATGGAGGTCGGGAAGAATCCCGACATCTTCCTCTCGAGCCCGCGGCTCGTCATCACGCCGACCGACCGAAGCGACTTCCGGCCGCCGCCGACCATCATCGAGATGGATCCGCCGAAGCACCGCGCCTACCGCCGCATCATCAGCTCGCGCTTCACGCCGCGCGCGCTGAAGAAGATCCACGCCGACATCGACCGCATCGCGAAGCAGATCGTCGACGACATGCTCGAGCAGGGCGGGCGCTCCGTCGACTTCGTCGAGCAGGTCTCGGCGCCGCTGCCGATCGCGGTCATCGCCTGGCTGCTCGGCGTCCCCGAATCGGATTGGAAGCTGCTCTTCGACTGGACGAACCGGACGATCGGCGCCGACGATCCGGAATACGCGGTCGACGGCGTCGCCGGCCCCGAGGCGGCGCAGAAGGCGATCTTCGAGACGTTCCAGTACTTCGCGGCGCTCGTCGAGGAACGCAAGAAGAAGCCGAAGGACGACCTGATCTCGCTCTTCGCCCATGCCGAGATCGACGGCGAGAAGCTCGCGCCGATCGACGTGCTCGCCTACTGCCAGATCATCGTCGTCGCCGGCAACGAGACGACCCGCAACGCGACCACGGGTGGCATGCTCGCCTTCATCGAGAACCAGGACGAGCTGCAGCGCGTCCAGAGGAATCCGCAGCTGCTCGGCTCGGCGATCGAAGAGGTCCTGCGCTGGACCAGCCCGATCATCCATTTCGCGCGGACCGCCTCCCGCGACACCGTCCTGCGCGGCCGCAAGATCCGCGAGGGCGATCATCTCGCGCTCTTCTATCCCTCCGCGAACCGCGACGAAGAGGTCTTCGACCGGCCCTACGCCTTCGACGTCGGGCGCGACCCGAATCGCCATCTCGCCTTCGGGATCGGCGAGCATTTCTGTGCCGGAGCCCATCTCGCGCGCCTCGAGCTCGAGTTCGCCTTCAAGTACCTGCTGCCGCGGATCGACGAAATCGAGCTGACGGGGCCGGTCGAGCGGCTGCGCTCGAATCTCGTCGGCGGGATCAAGCACCTGCCGGTTCGGTATTCGCTCAAGCCGGCGCGCTGATCCGGCGCCGCGCCGCTCCTGCTCCCGCGAACGCGGGCGAGACTCAGGTCTTGCCTGCGAGCACCCCTCCGTCGACGACGAAATCCGCGCCCGTGCAATACGCCGAACGCGGCGAGACGAGGAACGCCACCATCTCGGCGATCTCCTCCGGACGCGCCATCCGCCCGGCGGGCGTGTTCGCGTAGGCGCGCTCGTAATCCTCGTCGGTCCAGCCGGCGCGTTCGGTCATCTTCGTGCGCGTCGGACCGGGGACGACGGCGTTGACGCGGATGCCGTGGGCGCCGAGCTCGAGGGCGGCGGTGCGCGTCAGGCCGCGGATGCCGAACTTCGTCGCCGAGTAGAGGCCGAAGCCGGCGCGCCCCTCGAAGCCCTGGACGGAGGAGAAGTTCACGATCGAGCCGCCGCCGGCGCGCTTCATCGGCTCGATCGCCGCCTTCAGGCCGAGGTAGGTCCCGATCAGGTTGACGTCGATCAGCTTGCGGAAGGCGGCTTCGTCGGATTCCTCGATGCGAACGACGCGGATCGTCCCGGCGTTGTTGACGAGGGCGTCGAGGCGGCCGAAGACGGTTTCGGCGTTCTGCATCGCCTCTGCCCAGCCGGCGGCCTCCGCGACGTCGAAGGCGATCGCGAGCGCCGAGCCCGGACGCTCGGCGTTCAGCGCCTCCGCGACGCCGCGCAGGTCGTCCTCCCGCCGGTCCGTGAGCACCACGCGTGCCCCCGCGGCCGCACAGCGCCTCGCGCAAGCCGCGCCGATTCCGCGCGCCGCGCCCGTCACGAAGACGACCTTCTCCTCGAGCTCCGATCGATCCATCGCTCCCGCCTTCCCCTCGCGGCGCCTCTCAGCGCGTGATGATGCGCGTGCCTTCGATGAAGGCGTCCCGGGCCTTGTCGCCGTCGCCCATGATGTTGAGCTGGTAGGTGTAGCCCTGCTCGAGGCGGTAGTTGGCGTGCATCTCGATGTTGTCGATGTGGTTGAGGGCAGCCTTCGCGAACTTGACGACCGCCTTCTGCTTCTTCGCGATGTTGGCGGCGATCTCGCGCGCCTTCGGCATCAGCTCTTCGGGCTCGACGACGTAGGCGACCGATCCCCAGGCGAGCAGCTCCGTTGCGCTCGCGGGCCGGCAGGTGAGCGACATCTCGCGCAGCTTCATCGGCGGGACGAGCTTCGCCAGATGCGAGGCGCAGCCGAGCGCGCCGTTGTCGACCTCGGGGAGCCCGAAGCGCGCCTTCGTCGAAGCGACGATCATGTCGCAGCTGCCGACGAGCCCGATTCCGAGACCCATGCAGAAGTCGTTGACCGCGGCGATGACGGGAATCGGCGTCTGGTAGATCTGGTGGAAGGTCGCATAGCAGGCCTCGCCCGAACCGAGCAGATGCTCCCAGCCGGGCGTGCTCTGCATCTCCTTGATGTCGATGCCGGCGTTGAAGCCCTTGCCCTCGGCCGTCAGGATGATCGCGCGGATGTCCTCGCGCTCGCTGCGTTCGGCGAGCTCCTTGAACGTATCGTGGATCTTCCAGGTGTCGCCGACGGTGATCGCGTTGACGGGCGGATGGTGCATCACGACTTCGGCGATCCGGTTCTCGATGGTGCAGCGGATGGTCATGCTTTCGTCCTCTCTTCGATGGTCGTTCTTCGGCGACGGCGTCGTTCGGCGTTCGATCGGGGCGCTGCGTCGGGCGCTCGGGACGAGGGGCCGCGGCTCAAGCGCGCGGATCCACGAGCGGCGAGACGTAATGGCGCGCCATGCTCGGCTCGATCACGAACACGACGCGGCTCGGCCACTTCCGGCGCGGGAAGGGCTTCCCGAGATAGGCGAGCGACAGCGCATCGAGCCCGACCAGCGCCGCGTCGTCCCGGGTTTCGACGACGCGCCCTCGGATCAACAGCTGCTCGTAGGGATTCTCGCGGGCGACGAGCGAGATCGCGACGCGAGGATCTCGTTCGATGTTGCTCGACTTCAGCGATTTTCGATCGGACGCGATGAGGAGGCGATCCCCCTCGCGACCGATCCAGACGGGCTCCACCTTCGGCGCGCCGTCGGGCTGGAGCGTCGCGAGATGCGCGAAGTTCGCCCCGTCGATCAGCCTCTTCATGTCGTCGTTCAGCTTTCGGGCCACCGATCCTCCTTCGTTCCGAGTCGACTGCGCGGCGGGCCGCTCGCGCCGACCCCGGCCACGCGGCTAAGCCCGCCGGCAGCTGACCGAGAGCGCTTCGCCGGTCATGTAGCTCGAATAATCCGAGGCGAGGAACACGACGGCGTTCCCGATCTCGAACGGCTCGGCCGCCCGTCCGAAGACCTCGTTCTCCCGCACCATCTTCTGCAGGAAGGCGGCGTCCGAGACCTTCTCGAGATGCGCATGCAGGGCGAGACTCGGCACGACGGCATTGATCCGCACGCCGTAGGGCGCCGCCTCGATCGCCGCGCAGCGCGTCAGCGCGAGCACGCCCGCCTTCGCCGCCGCATAGGCCGATTGTCCGCGCTCGGCCCGCCAGGCGACGATGCTGCCCATGTTGACGATGACGCCACTCTGGCGCGCCATCATTCCGGGCAGGGCGGCCCGCAGACAGCGGAACGTGCCGGAGAGGTTGACGTCGAGGATCCCGTCCCATTGCGCGTCGCTCGCGGAAGCGACGTCGAAGGTCCCGCCGAGACCGGCGTTGTTGACGAGGACGTCGATCCGGCCGAGCTCGGCGGTCGCGGCGTCGACGAGCGCGACGACGGAATCATTCGAGCGTACGTCGCAGACGATGCGCGGAACGGCTCGCCCGATGGCTTCCGCGAGGGCGTCGGCGCAGCGGGCGAGACGCTGCGCGTGGAGATCCGAGAGCAGCACCGTCGCGCCTTCCTCCGCGCAGCGGCGCGCCGCCGCGAAGCCGATGCCCGTACCGGCCGCCGCCGTGACGACGACGGTCCTGCCTTCGAGCAGACCGTGGCCCGCGCCCGGGCTCGGCGCCGTGTTCGCCGCCGTCAAGCGAGCAGCCCGCCGTCGGCGACCAGGACATGGCCCGTCACGTACGAGGCGGCGTCGCTGACGAGAAAACGCGCCGCGCGGGCGATCTCGACGGGATCCGCGATCCGGTTCATCGGGTTCTGCGCCGCCATCTCCGCGACGAAGCGCTCTCGGCGCTCGGCGTCGACGGGCAGGATCATGTCGGTCGCGGTCGAGCCGGGCGTGAGGGCGTTGACGCGAATGCCGAGCGGGGTCCACTCCTTCGCGAGCGTGCGCGTCAGGTTGACGAGCGCCGCCTTGCTGGCGCAGTAGGCGCCGATGCCGGCCATCGGCGCCTGCGCACCGGCGGCGGTGATGTTGAGGACGCAGGCGTGGGCCGATGCCTGGAGCAGCGGCTGCAGGGCCTTCGTCAGGAAGAGCGCTGCCTTGACGTTGACCTGGAAGAGCTCGTCGAACTCCTCTTCGCGCAGGCGCGCGACGACATGGGGGCGCAGAACGGCGGCGTTGTTGACGAGGACGTCGAGGCGACCGACCTCGCCGGCGATCCGATCCGCGAGCCGCGACCACGCGCCGGGCTGGCCCGCGTCGTATGCGAAGCCGCGGGCGGCAGCCCCTTCGGCGCGGAGATCGGCAGCTGCGGATTCGGCGATGCGCGCGTCGCGGCCGGTCAGGACGACCTGTGCGCCCGCTCCCGCGAGCTCGCGCGCGATGGCCGCGCCGATGCCGCGGGTCCCGCCCGTGACGAGGGCGACGCGATCGTCGAGGCGGAACGCGCTGGCCGATGCGTCGTTCATACGGGCCATCCCCATGCCGGTCTGCCGAGCGTGCGCGGCGCCGCCGCCGCGGAGACTTCCCGGGCGAGCGCGGCGAGTCTTGCCAACTTCGTTGTGTTTGGCAACTATCGGCGCGATCGCGCAGGCGAAGTGGCCTGCCCGGGATCGTCGGAGCGAGCGATGAAGCGAGCCGGTGCGACGAGAGCGAACGAGACGCGCAGCGCCGCCCGGAAGGGCGAGCGGGACGCGCCCGCCGAGGGCTTCTCCGCCTTCTCCTTCGACGACTACGACAACGTCGTCGGCTTCGTCGTGA
>CAUJGH010000547.1 GCA_963169575.1 Myxococcota bacterium
GCGGGATTGGCGCTCCCCGGGTGCCTGCCCGCGGCCCCGACCCCGCTGGCCGCCGCCCCCCCGTATTCCGGGGCGGGCCCTCGCCGCGCTTCTGGGGGCTTTGGCGCTCGTGCCCGCATTCGGGTCCGGGCGCGCGGCTGCCGAGGCCGCTGCCGGCTGCGGCCCATTCGAGGCCGGGCCGTCGCGCATCGTCCAGCTCGCCGCGGACCGGACCCTGCGCGATCCCGGCGTGCAGGCTTCGGCGGAAGGCGGAGCGCTCGCCGATCCCGGCGCGATCGTGCCGCTGCCCGGGCTCGTCTCCGACGAATCGGCGGCGAGGGGCGCGGACGCGCAAGCGGCTGGCCCCGCGGACGCGAGCGAGGCCCTGCTCGCGCTGCCGAAGGACGCCGCCGGCGCGATCCCGACGGATTTCGAGCTCGGCCCCGGCGCGGCGATCGCCCATTCGTTCTTCTCGCCCGTCATCTGCGCGACCGTCGCGCGGATTGAAGGACCGCCCGGCGCGACCCTCGATCAGCTCGTCACGGTCGTCCCCGATACGGGCATCGTGGTTCCGAACGACATCTATGCGAGCGCGGCCGAAGAGATCGTCCCCCTCGCTGCGGCACCCCTCGCTGCAGATCCCTACGCCCCGCTTCAATACGGCCTCGCGCTCTCCGGCGTGAAGGCCGCGCGGCCCCTCGGCGCCGGACAGGGCGTGCGCGTCGCGCTGCTCGATTCGGCCCCCGACCTCGACCACCGCGATCTCGCGCCGAGCGACATCGTCGCCGTCGCCGTCGAGACCGGGTCGCCCGATCCCGTCGGTGTCCACGGAACGCTGATGGCGGGTGTGATCGGCGCCGCCGAGAACAACGGTTATGGCATCGCGGGCCTGGCGCCCGCAGCCCGCATCGTCTCGATCCCGATCTGCACGGTGAAGGGCGGCGCGGGCGGGCAGTGCACGATCTATCAGATGCTCCAGGGCTTCGACCGCGCCTACGACGCCGAGGCCGTGATCGTGAACCTCTCGCTCTCCGGGCCTCCGAATCCGCTGCTCGAGCGCGGCGTCGCGCGGCTCGAAGAACTCGGGATGGTCGTCGTCGCTGCGGCGGGCAACGAAGGGCGCGAGGAGCGCCGCTATCCCGCGGCCTACCCGAGCGTCGTCGGCGTCGGGGCGGTCGACGTCGAGGGGCGGCTCTTCCGCTCGAGCAATCGCGGGGCGTGGGTGGAGCTGCATGCGCCGGGGGTCGAGGTGCTCTCGACGGTGCCGGGCAGCGCATTCGCTTTCGGGAGCGGGACGAGCCTCGCCGCCGCCCACGTGACGGGCTCGCTCGCCGTCCTGACCGGGATCACCGGCGATGCCCGGCGCGCCCGGAGCGAGCTCTTCCGCGTCGTGAACGCGCGCGCCGGCAGCGGCCTTCCGATCCTCCCGCCGGTTTGCGAAGTCCTGCGCCGCATCGGTCGAGACTGCGCCGCTGCGCAGGCCCGGCCGTCGCCGAAGTCGGACGCAGCGCGTTAGTTTCCACGCTGCGATCGGTCGGCCGCGAGCTGCGGATGCCGGGCGCGCAGCTCGCGCAGTCCGCGCAGCACGCGCATCTTGACGGCGGCTTCGCTCTGGCCGCTGCGCTGGCCGATCTCCTGATACGAAAGACCCTCGAGGACACGCAGGACGATGCAGTCCCGCGTCCGCACGTCGAGGGCGGAAAACGCCGCTGCCAGGGCCTCGCGCAGCATCGGATCGCCGGGGATCGCGGTCGTGCTCGGCTGCAGCGGGTCGGCCTCGAAGGCATCGTGACGGCGGGTTCGTGCCGCTCGCCGGCGCAGCTCGATGCGGCAGGCGTTCAGCGTCACGACCGAGAGCCAATGGCTGAATGGGCGGTCCGGAGCGAATCGGTCGAGGAAGCGGTGGACGTTGGTGAAGACCTCCTGCACGACGTCTTCGGCCTCGATCTCGTCGCCCAGAATGCGGGCGGCGCGGCGGCGCAGACGGGCGCCGTGGCGCGCGACCAGCTGGTCGAAGCAATGGCCCGCGTCGGGGCCGCCGGCCTTCAGGCGGCGGACGAGCGGGGCGTCGGGATCCTGGTCTCGGGCGGGCGCGAGGGCGGTCATGCGGACGAAGCCTCCGGATCGGTTCGCGGGGTTCGTTTCCGTGACGCGCGAGAAGGTGCCCGCTTTTTTCGGGGCCCGTTTTTCTCAGGGGTTCGGGGAGGGCGTGGGCGGCGCGGGCGTGGGGGCCGTAGGGACCGAGCTCGCGTCGGGCGCCGAGCCGGCCGCCGGGGCCGCCAGCGCCTCGAGATGGCGTTCCGCGCGTTCGACCCGGTCGGGGTCGCGTTGGCGACGGCCGAGCTCGGCGACGATCCGCCATTCGCGGATCGCCTCGTCGCGCCGGCCGCCGAGCTCGTAGGCGAGAGCGAGATTGTTGTGGGTCGAGACGGCTCCGGGCACCAGCTCGAGCGAGCGATGGTAGGCGGCGATCGCCTCGTCCCAGCGTTCGAGCTCGCGGTATTTGTTGGCGAGGTTGTACCAGGCCATGTGCATCCGGCCCTGCGAGGATTCGAGCGGCAGATGGACGAAGGCCGCGAAGAGCGCGAGGCCCCCGCCGGCGAGCGCGAGCCAGCGCCCGTCCCGCGACCTCGCCGCATCGAAGAGCCGGACGAGCGCGAACGCGGCCAGGGGCACGAGCATCAGGACGCCGGGCAAGCGGTAGCGCGCGAGCACGAAGAAGAGCAGCGAAGACGCGACGTAGACCGCGATCACGCCGTAGAGCGCGACGAGCTCGCGCCAGCGCGGGAGCGTGAGCGCGAGGCCGAGCAGTCCGAGCGGCGCGACGAATCCCATCGTCGCGAGCGGCAGCCGGAGAATCCAGGAGCCCGGCTGCGAGAGCTCGAAGGCCCGGATGTTCCAGACCTCGTAGGCGTTGAAATGCAGGCCGAGCTTGCGGAGCTCGAGGCGGAGCCAGCGGACGGGGTCGGTGCGGATCTCGTCCAGGCCGCGCGCCATCCAGTAGGCCGAGACCTCGGAGGGCTTCATGGGCCGCTTCGCCGCCCGCTCGGCGGCCGCCTTGAATTGCCGCTGCATTTCGTCGGGATTGTCGGCACGCCGGCGAAATCCGAGCGAGGGAACCTGCCAGGTTCCGTCGGCCTCGCGCTGGTTGCCCATGTAGAAATTCGGGCCGCCCATCGAATTCAGCAGGACGAAATCGCCGCCGGTCCGGAGGTTGTGGAGCGTGAAGGGCAGGATGCAGAGGGCGATGCCGACGACGAAGATCGCGCCGAGGGCGAGGCGACGAGCGAAGGGCAGCTCGCCCTGCAGACCGAACAAGAGCCAGAGCAAGGCGAGCGGCGCGAGCGGCAGGATCGTCTGCTGGACGAGCGCTGCGAGCCCGAGCAGGACGCCCGCGACCGCGAATCCCGCCGCGCTCGGCGCACGAAAGCCGCGAACGAGCGCGAGCGCGGTCGCGAGGACGAGCGGCACCTTCAGGTTCGTCGTCATCAGCGTCCCGCCGTAAAAGACGAGCATCGCGTGGAACGCGGCGAGCAGCCCCGCGACGATCGCGACGCGCCGATCGAAGAGCGATCGCGCGAGGGCGAAGACGAGTCCGCAGCTCCCCGCGCCGAGCACCGCCTGCGCCGCCTTCACCGCCGGCAGGCTCGGCCCGAAGACGGCGTAGATCGCCGCCATGAAGAGCGGATAGCCCGGCCCGAGATAGAGCACGCCGTCCGGCAATCCCTCACCCGCGGCGAGCCGCTTCGCCCAGGCGTCGTATTGAAGATCGTCGACGGTCGGGAGCGCGTAGTACGGGTCGTTCAGCGCGACTTCGCGCAAATGGAGCAGGCGAACGACGAGGGCGACGAAGACGATCGCGCATGCGATCAGGACGTCTCGTCGGCGCGAATCAGGCATCGCCCGCGCTCGTCGCGCCCGCGGCGCGTCCGGCAGCTCCGGCGCCTCCGGAGGCGCCGCCCGCCGGTTCCTCACATTCGCCCTCGGCGTCGCCGCGGACCTCGACCATCATGCGCGAGATCATCGAGAGCACCGCCTCCCCCGCCTGGTTCAGGACCGCGTGCTCCATCGTCACGATGCCGCGGTCGGGACGCGACGCGCTGACGCGGCGATCGACGACGCGCATGCGCAGCGAGAGGACGTCGCCCGGCCGCACCGGCTTCGCGAGGTCCATCTTCTCGACGCCGAGCCCGGCGACGAGCGCGGGGCGATCCGGCATCTGGTTGGCGAGCGCCGTGCGGATGCAGAAGGTCAGGCAGCCCGGCGCGACGAGGCCCCCGAAATGGCTCTTCGCCGCGGCTTCGGGATCGTTGTGGATCGGCTGTTTGTCGAAGCGGCGGCCGAACTCGAGGATCTCTTCTTCACGGACGGCATAGGCGCCCCCGCTACTTTCGAACCCGAGGACGTAGTCTTCGAAGTAGAGCGTACGCGGCGCAGGCCCGGTCATCGGAAGATCTCCGTCAGGAAAGTCTGCAGGGATTGCCAGGAGCGGCGGTCGGCCTTCGCGTCGTAGACGGCGCCGATCTCGGGCTGATTCGCGGAGGGCTTCGTGAAGCCGTGCAGCGTATGGCCGTAGGCGACGAGCTGCCAGTCGGCGCTGCGCTCGCTCATCTCGCGCGCGAAGGCGGGGACCGTCTCGGCCGGGACGAAGGGGTCATCCCAGCCGTGGAGCGCGAGGACCTTCGGCCGGATCGAATCGAGAGAGAAGGGCGGGCCGGCGTCGGCGGGCGGCGGCGTGAGCAGACCGTGGAAGCTCGCGACGCCGAGCAGCGGCGCATTCGCGCGCGCGAGATCGAGGACGCACATCCCGCCGAAGCAGTATCCGATCGCGGCGAGCCGATGCGCATCGACCTCGGGCTGGGCCGCTGCGGCGTCGAGCCCCGCCTGCAGGCGCCGCACGAGCGCGGCGCGATCCTGCTGGAAGGGAGTCATCAAGGCGAGGCTCTCGTCGAAGTCGCGGCCGTGGACGCCCTTGCCGTAGACGTCGAGCACGAAGCCCGCCCAGCCCTGGCCTGCGAGGGCAGCGGCGCGGCCCGACTCGAAGCTGCCCGCGGCCTTCATGGCGTCGTGCACGATGACGACGGCCGGACGGGGGCTCGTCCAGGCGTCGTCCCAGGCGAAGTCGCCTTCGAGCGTCGCGCCGCCTTCGTGATAGTCGATCGACCGCATCCGGACCGTCATGCCGCGCCGCCTCCCGGCGGCGGATCATCGCCGAATCCGGGCGCGCTCGCTGCCCGCCGGCGGGCCGCGGCCTGCGCCCTCAGGCGGACTCGCCGCTCACGCTGCGCAGATGGGGGGTGTCGCGCGGCTCGAGATCCCCGTCTTCGACCGGGTCGATCAGCGAGAGCGTCGGGACGTCGTCTTCCTCTTCCGGCGCTTCGTGGGTCACGAAGAAGCTCTTCAGCCAGAGGCCGAGATGGCGCGCGGACCAGGTCAGGCTGAACTGCAGCCAGCGGACGCGCCGCAGATCCGCGCCCTCGACCCGGCAGGCGAGGGTCGAGAGGAGCTCGAGGGCGAGCTCGGTCTGGTCCTGCGCGGCGTAGAGCTGCGCGAGATCGAGCAGGAGGTAGCCGTCCCAGGGCTCGATCTCCCGTGCGCGGGTCAGCAGCGCGATTGCCTGGGCGCGCTGCGGCGCGTGGATGAAATGGGTGCGTCCGTCGAGCAGCGTCTCGAAGGCCTCGTCGTGGCGCTTCAGCTTGACGAGCAGGTCGGCACAGAGGCGCCACGCCTCGAACTCGCCGGGCACATAACGGCAGGCTTCGCGGTAGACCGCGAGGCATTCGATGTACTGCTTGTCGCGTGCATGCTCGAGGGCGACCCGGCGATAGAGCTGCCAGGCCTCGAAGCTCTCGCCGTCGACGGCGAGCATCGGCGCGAGGCGGAGCGCCGCGTCGCGGTTGTTCGGGTTCTCGACGAGCAGGCGGCGGAACAGGCGGATCGCGGCGCGATGCTTGCCTTTGTTGCGCGCGCGATTCGCATCGCTCCAGAGCTGGTGTTCACGGTCGCGGCTGCTCTGCAGGGGCTTGGACAACGCTTCTCTCCCGAGCCGTTCGAAGCTCTTGTCGGATCGGTGGTCCGCAGGGGCGAGGGGGTGACCGGAATCACGCGTGCAACCTCGCGGCGCCACCGGCAACTCGGGGCCCGATCTGCCCGGCCGGGATCGCGAACGCCAGGAAGCCGGGATAGCGTCCGGCCATGACCGCCGCGCTTCGATACAGCCCCTTCCTGCCCGAGGTCATGGCCGATCCCTTCCCCTTCTATCGACGCCTGCGGGACGAGGCGCCCGTCTACCGCCTCCCGGGCTACGAAGCCTGGGCGCTCTCCCGCTTCGACGACATCTGGCGGGCGACGGAGGATGCCGAGACCTTCGTGACGGCCGGCGGGACGACGGCGGCCCAGGCGGTCTCGAAGGTCGAGGCGCCCGTCCCCAGCATCAACCAGCTCGACGGCGACGCGCATACCCGCCTGCGCAAGGCGATTCGCGGCGTCTTCAGTCGCGCGAGCGCGCATGCCCTCGAGCCGCTCGTCCGGAGCGAGGCGCGCGAACGCCTCCTCGCCCATCGCGAACGCGGCGGCATCGACGCCGTCCGCGAGCTAGCCGATCCGATCGCGGCTCTCGTGGCCTGTCGTCTGCTCTCCCTCCCCGACGAGGCGGGCGCGCTGCTCGTCGACTGGGTCCACCGCTATACGCAGAACATCCCCGGCGACGAAGGCCGCTCGGCCGACGCCCTCGCCGCCGCGATGGAGATGAATCGATACCTCGCCGAACGCGTCGCGGAGCGCCGCCGTGGCCGCGGCGATCCCGGCGTCGCCGACGTCTTCCTCGCGAGCGAGATCGGCGGCCGCAAGCTCAAAGACCTCGAGGTCGCGTCGCACATGCAGACGCTCGTGATCGGCGGGACCGACACGACGCCGAAGGTGATCTCCGCCCTGCTGCGCCGCCTCGCCCATGCGCCCGATCAGCGCGCCGACCTGGCGGCCCATCCCGCCGCGCTGCCGGGCGCCTTCGTCGAGGCGCTGCGGATCGACGTGCCGACCCAGTTCATGGCGCGCACCGTCGCCCGCGAGACGACGCTCCACGGCGAGAAGCTGCGCCCGGGCGAGGGCGTTCTCTTCCTCTACGCCTCGGCGAATCGCGACGAACGGGAATTCGCGGATCCCGATCGCTTCGACGCCCGCCGCAAGATCCGCCGCCATCTCGGATTCGGCCATGCGGCCCACGTCTGCATCGGTGCCCATGTGGCCGCTCTCGAAGGCCGCGTGGTCGTCGAGGAGGTGCTCGCCGCGGCGCCCGACTATCGGATCGACGAGAGTCGCATCGGCTGGCGCAGTGCGGATCAGCTGCGGGGGATGACGTCGCTCCCGCTCGAATGGAGTCGATGAATCGAATGCCTGCAAGAAGGATGAAGCTCGAGCACCGAACCGGATTCTGGGGGCGGTGCTCGGTGTCGCTGATGGTCGGATCGCTCTGCCTGTCGCAAGCGATCGCCGCGCCCGCATGGGCCGGGGATTTCTACTCCCCCGGCGGCTGGTCGACGCTTCACCAGGGCCCGGACAACCGGAAGCTCGTCGCGAGCGCGCCGATCGCCGGCCCGTATCGGACCTGGACCGCGCTCGCCGGCGCCTCCATCCTGACCGCGCCGACGCTTTCGCCCGACGGCCGGACGCTCTACGTGACGACCGGCAAGGCGGCGGGGCATTCGAATCTGCACGCCTTCGATCTCGACGGCCGGCTGCTCTGGCAATCCGAGCCCTGGCAGGATGCGGAACGGGGCGTCGATCCCTGCGCGATCCTCTCGAGCCCGATCGTCGATCTCGAGGGCGACGTCTACATCGGCGATTGCAACCAGCTCTTCGCCTATCGCGCGAGCGGCGAGCCGAAGTGGGTCGCGCCGCTGCCCCCGCTCGCGCCCGGCGATTGGCGGGCCTCCAAAGCGATCGGGATCAACGCGCTGACGACCGCCGTCTTCACCGCCGACGGCGACGTCCTCGGCGTCACCAACTTCGGCGACGTCGTGGTCTTCGATCGCGAGAGCGGCGAGCGTCTCAATCGCGCGCAGCGGCTGCCCGGCCACGTTCCGCCGCCGACGGCGATGAAGCTCTCGCGCTCGATGTTCGGGGGCGGACTCGTCGATCCCGAGATCCGCGAGTGGGCCTGGCAGCTGCTGATGGGTGGCCGCATGCGTTCCGCGAATACGCCGGCGGTCGATCTGAAGACCGGCCGGGTATACGTCGCCGCGACCTCCCGCACGGCCGGGCAGGGGGCGCTCTACGGCCTCGATGTCCTCCGCCATCAGCGCGAAGCCGGGACCGGCGAGTTCCGCGACGGCGTGACCTCCGATTACGAGCGGCCGGAGGTCGAGGTGCGACTCGCGTTCGCGACCGACATGGGGCCGGGCAGCGGTTCGAGCCCCGCCCTCTCGCCGGAGAGCGATCGCGTCTACGTCTCCGACGAGAAGGGGGTCCTCTATGCGATCGATGCGCGGACGGGGGCGCCGCGCGGCGCGGTCCCGACGAAGGCGGCGAGCGCAGCGGCCGCGGTCGCGGCGAACGGCGACATCCTCGTGCTGCGCTCCGGCGGCGCGCCGCTCCTCGCGGTGACGCGCAAGGGCAAGACGCGCTGGGAGAGCGATCTCTCGGCGCTGACGCGCGCGGCGCTGCCGAAGGCGGGGGTGCTCGGAGAGCCCGTCGCCATCGGGAACGGCAATCCGACGGTCGTCGGCGCCGAGGTCCTCGTGCCGGTGATCTACGGCTACGAGACGCGCCGCGGGCGCCGGATTCCCTGGCCGGTGCGCTCGTTCCTCGTCGCCGTGGATCTCGAGACGGGAGAGGGCGTTCGCAACGTCGTCGAGCTCGTCGACGATTCGACCGGCATCACGGCGGTGCTCCCGGACGGCACGATCCTGAGCAGCCTCGGCGCCGGGATCACCTCGTCCGTCGCGCCGCTCGCCACGCTCGCGCGCTGGCTGCTGCCGGGCGATCTCGAACCGCTCGCGGCGGTCGGTGGATTGCAGGTCAGTCGTCCCGTCGACGCGCGCTGAGCGGCCCGAGCGCGCACCGCGCGATCGCGGGGCGCCGCAGCGGCCGACGCCGAGTGAATCCGCCCTCTGCATCGGCCTTCCGAAAAGGAGGCGCCGCGAGCGCGCGGATTGTGTCAACATGGACTCGCGGTTTCGATCAACGGGGGAGCAGGGCCCATGACGAGCGTGAAGAGTCGCACGAGTTCGAAGGGCCGGAAGCGCGCGCGTGCGGGCGCGGGCAGCGCTTCCCGAAAGACTGCGAAGAAGGCTGCAAAGAAGTCGGCCGGGCGCGCGGCGAAGAAGGCCGCGAAGAAGAAGTCGACCCGAAAGTCGGCGAAGAAGTCGACGAAGAAGACGGCAAAGAAAGCGGCGAAGAAGGCCGCCAGGCGATCCGCGAAGCAGGCCGCGCGTCCCGCCGCGAAGAAGGCGGCCAGCCAGCGCGCCAACGCCTCGGCGAAGAAGTCGACCCGGAAGGCGGCGAAGAAGGCCGCCGGGACGACGACCCGCAAGGCGAAGACGAAGCGCGCGAGCGCGCCGGCCGTCGCGGCTGCGCCCCTCGCTCCGCGCGTCGCCGATCGCCCGGTTCGCAGCGCCTCGATCCGGCGCGGAGCCTATCCCGACGTCGCGATCGTCGGCGCCTACAACACGGTGCAGGCCAAACGCATCCCGAACATGAGCGAGACCGAGCTCGTGCTCGACGCGATCCATGGCGCCCTCGCCGACGCGGGGCTCACGCCCGCGGCCGTCGACGGCGTCAACGTCTCGACCTGGGTCTCGCAGCTCAACCCGAGAAGCGTCGTGCAGTGGTTCGGCGGGCGGCCTTCCTGGACGGGGACCTCGCATCCCGGCGTCGAGTCGGTGCTCGAGGCGGCGGCGGCGATCCAGACCGGGCAATGCGAGACGGTCGTGATCGCGACGGCGCAGTGCGGC
>CAUJGH010000548.1 GCA_963169575.1 Myxococcota bacterium
GTCGTCGACGAGGCGCTGCTCGAGCTCGCGCCGAACGAGAGCTGGGACCTGCTCGAAGCGATGCATGGCCGACGGAGCTACGACGTCGAGACCTTCAGCGCGATGCTCGAGGTCGTCGGTCGCCGGCATTTCGGGCTCAAGGCGCGGCCGTCCGGGGGCGGCGGTGGCGCGAGCGCGACGCGCGAGCTCTTCGACACGCTGCTCGCGTGGCAGCCGCGCGTCGCCCTCGATGAAGACGGCGAGGCGGTCGTCGAGTTCGCCCTCGGCGATGCGCTCTCGCGCTTTCGCATCGTCGCGATCGCCTCGGGCGAGAGCGATCGCTTCGGCACGGGCCATGCCCGCGTCCAGACGACGCAGGACCTGATGGTCCTGCCCGGCGTCGCGCCCGTCGCTCGCGAAGGCGACCGCATCCGGCCCGAGTTCACGGTGCGCAACGCGGGCGACGCGCCGCTCGAGGTCGAGGCCACGCTCCGGGTCGAAGGCCTCGAAGGCGCCGGCCCTGGCTTCGAATCGTTCGCGCTCGTGCTCGCGCCCGGCGCAGCGCAGACCGTCGCCTGGGACGTCGAGGTCCCGGCCGGCCGCTCGACGCTCGTCTGGGAGGCCGCCGCCCAGGCCGCGACGGGCGAGGGCGATCGCGTCCGCGTCGCGCAGCGCATCACGCCGGCGGTGCCCGAACGGATCGTCGCCGCGGAGCTCGTGCAGATCGACGCGGTCGAGACGCCGCTGGCGACCGTCGCAGCGCCCGCCGACGCGCTCGCCGGACGCGGCGGCATCGACGTGCGCCTGCGCGCTTCGCTCGCGCAGGGCACCGCCGGGCTCGAGCGTTATTTGCGCGAATACCCCTACGGCTGTCTCGAGCAGAAGACATCGGTCGCGATCGGCCTTCGCGATCGCGCGCGCTGGGACGCCGTGATGGCCGAGCTTCCGGGCCATCTCGACGAGGACGGGCTCGCGCGCTTCTGGCCGACGGATCGCCTGCGCGGCAGCGATGTCCTGACGGCCCATGTCGTCGCGATCGCCGACGAAGCGGGCTGGCCGATTCCCGAGGCGACGCGCGCGCGCATGCTCGACGGGCTCGAGGCATTGGTCGCGGGCCGCATCGCGCGGCCGGGTTGGCGCGCGGCCGCAGACGAGCCGCTGCGCCGGCTCGCGGCCCTCGCAGCGCTCGCGCGCGCAGGCCGCGTCCGGCCAGAGCAGCTCGCGAGCTTGCCGGGCAACGTCGAGCTCTGGCCGACCTCGGCGCTGCTCGACGCGCTCACCATCGCTCTGCGCCTCGCCGCGACCCCCGAGACCGCCGCTCTTCGCCGCCGCGCCGAGCAGGCGCTCGCGACGCGCCTCACCGTCGGCGGGACGACCGTCGGCTTCTCGACCGATGCGACCGACGATCTCGACGGCCTGCTCGCGACGCCGGAGACGAATCTGCAAAAGCTGCTCCTGCTCGCCCACGGCCAGCCGCGTTTCGATCCGCTGCTGCCGCGTCTCATGAAGGGCGCGCTCGCCCGCCAGCGCGAGGGCCGCTGGCAGACGACGATCGCGAACGCCTGGGGCCGGCTCGCGCTCGAGCGGCATGCGGAGCGCTTCGAGAAGCAGCCCGTCACGGGAACGACCTCGCTCTCGCTCGGCGGCGCGAGGGAATCGGTCGACTGGCAGGACGGGCAGCCGGGAGCGCTCGCGCGGCTTCCCTTCGGCGAGGGCGCGGCGGCGCTGCGCGCCGAGCATCGCGGGAGCGGCCGGCCCTGGGCCGAAGTCCAGGCCGTGGCCGCGATTCCCCTGCGCGCACCGCTCTTCGCGGGCTATGCGATCGAGCGGAGCTGGACACCGGTCGTGCAGAAGAGGCCCGGTGTCTACTCGCGGGGCGACGTCGTCCGCGTCCGTCTCGAGGTCGACGCGCAGAGCGATTTCTCGTGGGTCGTCGTCGATGATCCGATTCCAGCCGGGGCGACGATTCTCGGCAGCGGGCTCGGCCGCGACTCGGCGCTGCTGCGGACCGGTGAGGATGCGGGCGGGGCGATGGGATCCGGCGGCGCATTCGGCTGGGGCGGACCGCAGCGCGCATTCAGCGAGCGGACCGAGCTCGCCTATCGGGAGTTCTTCGGATTCCTGCCGAAGGGCCGCGTCGCGATCGAATACACCCTGCGCCTCAACCAGGACGGACGCTTCCAGCTCCCGCCGACGCGGGTCGAGGCGATGTACGCGCCGGAATCCTTCGGCGAGCTGCCCCATGATCCGGTGGAGATCGCGCCGTGAAGTCGGGCCCGCGCGGGCCTGCGTCGCTGCATTGCCCGCCGGTGCGCAGGGGTCTCGTCCGGGCGCTTGCCGTGCTCGTGCTCTTCGTCGCGCTCGGCGCGGTCGGCATGGCTTCGCTGCCGGATGGGCCGAGCCCGGAGGCGGTGCGCGCGCAGTCGACGCCGAGCGAGGCGCGCCTGCTCGATCGCCATGGACGCATCCTGCACGAGCGCCGCGTCCGCTCGGACGAGCGGCGACTCGCCTGGACGCCGCTCGCGGAGATCTCGCCCGCCCTCGTCGAGGCGGTGATCGCGACCGAGGACCGGCGCTTTCGCAGCCATCGCGGCGTCGATGCGCGGGCGCTCGTCGGGGCCCTGCTCGCCGAGCTGCAGGGCCGGCGGCGCGGCGCGAGCACGCTGACGATGCAGCTCGTCGGGGAGCTCGAACCGGCGCTGCGCGCGGTGGGCGGGCGCCGAACGCTGGCGCAGAAGGCGGGGCAGGTCGTGCAGGCCCTCGCGCTCGAGCGCCGCTGGCGCAAGGACGAAATCCTCGAGGCCTATCTCAATCGGGTCGCCCTGCGCGGCGAGCTCGTCGGCGTCGCGGCGGGCGCCCGCGGTCTCTTCGACAAGGCGCCCCACGCCCTCGATCGCAGCGAGGCCTGGCTGCTCGCGGCGCTGCTGCGCTCTCCGAATGCGAAGCCCGCAGCCGTGGCGGCCCGCGCCTGTCGCCTCGCGGCCCGGGCAGCGGTCGACGCGAGCGGCGACCGGGCGGGCGCGTCCACTGCGGACCTTCCGTCGGTGTGGACCGCGGACCTTCCGTCCGCGATGGCCGATTGCAGCGACTTCGAAGCGCGTGCAGCGCAGGCCTTCGCGCGCCCGCCGCGGCTGCCGCCGCCGGTCGCCCTCGCGCCGCATCTCGCGTCCCGGCTGCTCGGGCCCTCGGGCGACGTGCGGACGACGCTCGACGCAGATCTGCAGCGCGCGGCGATCCGGTCGCTGGGCGAGCAGCTCGCGCGGCTCGCGGATCGGCGCGTGCGCGATGGGGCGGTGCTCGTCGTCGACAACGGGAGCGGCGACGTGCTCGCCTGGGTCGGGAGCAGCGGGCCGCTCTCGAACGCGCGCCACGTCGATTTCGTGCGCGCGCGGCGGCAGGCCGGCTCGACCCTCAAGCCCTTTCTCTACGCGCTCGCCTTCGAGGACCGGATCCTCTCGCCGACGACCCTGCTCGCCGATTCGCCGCTCGAGATTCCCACCGCGCTCGGCAGCTATCGGCCCGAAAACTACGACCACCGCTTCCACGGCCCCGTCGAGGCGCGCGTCGCCCTCGGCGCTTCGCTCAACATTCCCGCCGTGCGCGTGCTCGAGCGGGTCGGCCTCGACCGCGCGGTCGTCGCGCTGCGGGCGTTCGGGCTGCGCGCGCTCGAGCGCGCCGACTACTATGGACCGTCGCTCGCGCTCGGCGCGGCGGACGTGACGCTCGAGGAGCTGGTCGGCGCCTATCGAGCGCTCGCGCGGGGCGGCCGCGCGGGCGGATTGCGGATCCGTTCGGACGATCCGCCTGCGCCGGATGCCGCGGAGGCGGTCATCGGTCCGGGTGCGAGCTTTCTCGTCGCCGAAATTCTCGCCGATCGCGGGAATCGGAGTCTGACGTTCGGGCTCGACAGCGCGCTCGCGACGCGGAGCTTCGCGGCGGTGAAGACCGGGACGAGCAAGGACATGCGCGACAACTGGTGTCTCGGATTCAGCGACCGCTACACGATCGGCGTCTGGGTCGGCAAC
>CAUJGH010000549.1 GCA_963169575.1 Myxococcota bacterium
CGACGTCGACCCCGCGCCCAACCGCGGCCTTGACCGTATCGAACGCGACCGAGGCCGGATCGCCGCCCGCCTCCCCCGCCACCACGTCGCAGCCGACCCGCTCGCCCCAGACCTGGAGCTGTTCGATGGCGGCGGCGCGGAAAGTGTCGCCAGCGCCGAGCAGAACGGAATGGCCGCGGGCGAGATGCTTCGCCGCGAGCTTGCCGATCGTCGTCGTCTTGCCGGCGCCGTTGACCCCGAGCACGAGGATCACGTGCGGCTTGCTCGCGAGCGCGAGCGGATCCGCGTCGCGCTGTACGCTCTCGAGCTTCTCGGCGATGGCGCGCTTCAGCAGCGCCCGAACTTCTTCGCCCGCAGCGCCCTGCCCCTCGCGCCGGACACGCTCGAGGAGCGACTCCGCCGTCGCGACACCGAGGTCGGCGGTCATGAGGATCTCCTCGAGCTCGTCGAGGAGCGCAGGATCGAGAGACCGCCCGCCGCCGAGCAACCCCGAGAGCCGCCCCGCGAGCGCCTCGCTGGTCCGGCGCAGGCGATCGCGCAGGCGGACACGAGGCGGCGCGGGCAGCGCGGGCGGCGCGGGCCGTACCGGCTGCGCAGGCGCCTCGGGCGGAGCAGGCGGCGCGTCGGTTGCGAGAGGCGCAGACGGGATCGCGGGCGCGATCGGAGCGGCAGGCTCCGACGAGACGGGTTCGGCAACAGGCGCCGTCGCTGCGATCGGCTCGGCCGCGATCGCCGGGGCGACCGCCGGCTCTTCGATCGGCTCGGACACGACCGGCGCAGACGGCGGGACAGGCTTCGCGCTCGGGGCGGAAGGCGTCGGGAGCGCCTCCGGCTCGGCGCGCCGGAGCCGGCGACGCCGCAGCCCGATGGCCGTCCATGCGGCGGCCGCGATGGCCGCGGCGGGGGCGAGCCAGGCGAGCGGCTGCTCGCGGAGGATTCCGAGAATCTCGTTCAGGATCGTTTCCATGCGGCGCCGAGCTTACCAGCCGCGCACCGCCCCGGACACGCGTCCCCCCCGACGCTGACGCGCCCTCGACCGCAGGCGCGGGGCCTACTTCAAGACGACCGACACCAGCTTCGAGACGCCCTTCTGCTCCATGGTCACGCCGTAGAGCATGTCGGCGACCTCGATCGTGCGCTTGTTGTGGGTGATCACGAGGAACTGGCTCTGGGTCGACATCTCCGTGATCAGCTGGTTGAAGCGGCCGACGTTCGCATCGTCGAGGGCCGCGTCGACCTCGTCGAGCAGGAAGAACGGCGACGGCCGGACCTGGAAGACCGCGACGAGCAGCGCGAGCGCCGTCATCGTCTTTTCCCCGCCCGAGAGCAGGTTCACGTTCTGCAGCCGCTTGCCCGGCGGCATCGCCATGATGTCGACGCCCGCCTCGAGAATGTCCTCGGCGTCCGTCAGCTCGAGGCTCGCCTTGCCACCGCCGAACAGGCGCGGGAAGTTCTCGGAGAAATGCTTCGAGACGAGATCGAAGGTCTCGCGGAAGCGCTGGCGGCTCGTGCGATTGATGCGCGCGATCGCCTCGCGCAGGCTCGCGAGGGTGCCCTCGAGATCGTCCTTCTGCTCCGACAGGAAGCGCAGGCGCTCGGACAACTCTTCGTGCTCTTCGATGGCGCCGAGGTTGACGTCGCCGAGGGCATGAAGCGCTTTGCGGACCTTGTCGGCCTCGCGCTGGCGCTCCTCGGTCGGGAGCATCGCGAGCTCGAGGTTCCGGCGCGCCTCGCGCTGGGCCGAGAGCGGCGCCACCCCGCCCTCGTCTTCGTCTCCGTCGCCATCGGATTCGAGCAGCGACGCGGCCGCAGCGAGCGCAGCGTTCGGATCGATCGCTTCGGCGCCGTCCTCTGCCCCGCTGTCCTCGACCGCCTCCGCGCTGGCGATCGCCTCCGCCTCGCCCGACAGCTCGGCCAGGCTCGGGAGCCGCCAATTCTCGATCTCGACCGCCCAGCGTTCTCGCACCGTATCCGCCTGGTGGTCGAGCCGCATGCGCGCCTCGGAGAGCTTCAGCTCGGCCGAGCCCGTCTGATCCCGGGTCTGGGAGAGCTCGCTGCGCAGGCTCCGGAGCGCCTCTTCGATCCGGGCGACCTCGGCCGCCGTCTCGTCGAATCGCAGTCGCAGCGCCTCGCTCTCGGCCCGCGCCGTCTCTTCGGCCTCGAGCTGGCCGGCGAGGCCATGCTCCGATTGCTCGATCTCCTGCTGCAGCGCCTCGCGCCGGACCCGCGCGCTCTCGATCTCCTGATGGCGGCGCTCGATCCAGCTGCGCGTCTCGCGCTCGGACTGCTCCGCGCGGGTCGCCGTCTCCCGCAGCCTCAGCCGATGATCGTCCCGCGCGCGATAGGCGACGCGCAGCTCCGCGACCCGGCTCTCGCAGCGCGAGAGATCCCGCCCGGCGGAGCTGATCTGGAGCCCGATCGCGTCCACTGCACGCTGGCTCGCATCCCGCTCGCCGCGCCGCTCCTCGAGCTGCTGCGCAACCCGGAGCAGCTCCTCGCCGACGCTCTCCTGCTCCGCCAGCAGATCGCTGCGCTCGGCGACCCGCGACTCGCGCACCTCGCCGATGCGCTTCACGCGCTCGGTCGACCGCTCGAGATCCTTCTCGTGGTTCGCGACCGCGAGGGCGGCGGTGTGTTGACGGTTCCGCAGGTTCTCGAGCTCCTCGCTCGCGCGGGCCAGCGCGGCCTCGGCTTCGCGGTTCGCAGTGCGCGCGGCCTCGGCGGCCGCGTCGAGTCGACCGACTTCCGCCTCGAGCTCCCGGACCTCACGGGCGCGGGTCAACATGCCCGACGCCTTCGACTCGCCGCCGCCCTGCACGACCCCATCGGGCGTCGCGAGATCACCGTGGAAGGTCACGAACGTCGCGGGCAGGCGCGCCGATCCGAAATGCTGGAAGACCTCGTCGAGGCTCGCGACGAGATAGACCTCGCCGAGCAGCCGCCGCGCGATGGCCTCGGTCCCCGCCCGCGGCCGGACCCGCGCGAGCATCGGCTCACCGAAGGGCACGATGCCGCTGGCGATCTCGGCCGGATGGCCCTGCACGACGAACACGCCGCGTCCGGCACCATCGCTGCGCAGGCGCTCGAGCGCCTGCAGCGCGCCCGCCGACTCCTCGATGACGATCGCTTCGGCCCGCTCCGAGAGCACCGCCTCGACCGCCCGCTCGACTTCCGGATCCGCCTCGATCAGCTCGCGCACGAGCCCGCGAACGCCGAGCGCCGAGCCGAGCTCGGCCCCGGCCTCGAGCAGATGACGCGCGCCGGCGCCGATGTCCTGACGCCCCTCGACGACCTCGCGCAGCGAGTCGTAGCGGGCGCGCGTGGTCTGGGCGGCGCGGGCCGCGACCTGATCCGCCTCGACGGCGGCGCGCTGGGCGAGCTTCGCCTCTTCGTGATGGCGCATCGCGAGCCGGAGCTGCTCCTGGAACTGGTCGCGCGACGCGAGCAGGTTGCGGAGCCCCTCTTCGAGGCTCGACTGCAGCCGGCCGGCCTCGCTGGCCTGCGTCTGCTGCGCTTCGACGTCGGCGTCGACGCCGCGCAGGCGCTGGTCGATCGCCGACTGCCGATCGCGCAGATTCGCGATTCGATCCTCGAGCCGCGCCACCGCCGTCAGCAGCTCGACGTGCGTCGCGTTCTTCCGACCGCGCTCGCTCTCGAGTCCCCGCAGCGCTTCCTGGGCCGCCTGCACCTCGCGCTCGGCGACCTCGATCGCCGCCTGCTCCTGGGCGAGGCCGCCCTCGAGCTGCTCGAGCTCGGCGCGGGCCGTGCGGTGTTCGTTCTCTGCGACCTGGAGCTGCTCGGCGAGCTGCGCGAGCTCCTCGCGGCGCGCATCGGTCGACTCCTGCAGCGAGTCGCGCTCGCGGCGCGCCAGCTCGATCCGGCCTTCGAGGGATTTGATCTCGCCGCGGATCCCGAAGAGCCGCTCGGCCCCGGCCGTCACGGCCTTCTCCGCCTCGGTCATCGCGATGCGCTGCTGCTGGGCCGCGAGCTCGCGCTCGGCAAGCTGGGTCTCGGCGACGAGGATCGCCTCGCGCAGGGCCGCGAGGGAAGCCGTCTCGTCCGCGACCTGCGCGTGCAATCGGGCGCGCTCGTCCGCCGCGAGCGAGAGCTCGAGGATGCGCTGCGTTTCATGGAGCCGCTTGTAGCGCGCGGCCTTCTTGGCCTGCCGCTCGAGCGTCCCGATCTGGCGCTTGATCTCGCCGAGCACGTCGTTGACGCGCACGAGGTTCTGCTCGGTCGACTTCATCTTGCCTTCGGCTTCGCGCCGACGGGCCTTGTACTTGCCGATCCCCGCCGCCTCTTCGATCAGGCCCCGGCGATCCTCGGGCTTGGCGGAGACGATCTCGGCGACCTTGCCCTGCTCGACGATCGTGTAGCCGCGCAGGCCGATGCCCGTATCGCGGAAGAAGTCGTGGACGTCCTTCAGCCGCGCCGGCTGCTTGTTCATCAGGTATTCGGATTCGCCCGAGCGATAGAGCCGGCGCGCGATCTCGATCTCGCTATAGGCGGCGTAGGCGGCGGGGGCCTGGCCGTCGGCGTTGTCGAAGGTCAGCGTGACCTCGGCCATGCCGATCGGAGGGCGGTTCTCCGAGCCCGCGAAGAT
>CAUJGH010000550.1 GCA_963169575.1 Myxococcota bacterium
CCCGTCGCGAGTCCGATCGCGATCGCCACGAACCAGGCGATCGCGGCCCCGATCGCAGCGAAGCGCAACCCGTCCGGCAGGAGCGGTGTCACCAACCGCGCTCGCCCGATCTCGGCGGGCGCCGACCGGAATCGCTCGGCAACGGCCTCGATGTCGGCCTGAAGCATCCGCCGCAGAGCCCAGATCCCGACCAGCAATGCGGCGATCAGGCCCAGCCCGACCCGCGCGATCCGCAGCTGCGCGGCGACCTTGCCATCCGGATTCGCCGCCGGATCGATCCAGAGCGCGCCGAATACGGCGCCGCCCGCGAGCAGCAGGACGAGATGCCACGCCGGATGGGGCGCATCGCCGCTTGCTGCGGTGTGGGAAGCGGCATCCTCGGATTTCGACATCGAAGCTTCCCTCCGGGCCGTCGAGCGGCAGACCCGTCGTCCAGACCGTGTACGCCCACGCGCAGCGGCTCTGGATCGACCCTCTTCATCGGTCGCAGCCCACGCCGATGGGAGGCGTTAGCGCAGGACGACCGGGATCGGACACTTCGGGCCCGGACTCGCCGGCAGGCCGCCGGCAACCGCAGGTCCCGGCCGGCACGCACGCGTCCGAGCGCTGCACGTCGTTTGCACCCCGCAACCGACAACATAGAGTTGCGGCGTCGATCCCACGCGCTTTCCGTTCCATCCGCGCGGCTCCGAGGCCGATAGATCCCCGGTCCGAAGGTGCCCGGATCCGGAAAGAGGTGTCACCGATCGGGGGTCGACGAGCACTCACCCTCGTCGCCCGATAGCGAGCGCCCCAGGAAGCAGGAGCCGTCCATGACGCAGATCGCGGAAATCGCCCAGAAGATGACCCGGGCGTCCAAGAAGTTCTTCTACGACCCCTCGACGAAGCTCGACTGGCCGGAGCATCTGGACGCCTCGGAATGGACGATGAGCCCCGAGCTCGTCTCCCTCTACGGCACCGAGCTCTGGGCCTCGATGAGCGAGGCCGAGCAGAAAAAGCTCTCCTTCTACGAGACCGGCGGCTTCTTCAGCCTGGTCCTGAACGGCGAGCGCCCCCTGCTCGAAGGCATGAGCCACCGCCTCTACACCCTCGAGAAGGACCTCGAGGTCACCGAGTACATGCATCATTTTCTCGACGAAGAGAACAAGCACATGATGATGTTCTCGACCTATTGCCGGAAGTACCTCGGCAAGATCTACCCCGAGAAGAAGATCCCGGTCGCCCGCCCGATGGCGAAGGGCGAAGACGACATCGCCTTCTTCACGAAGGTGCTCGTCGTCGAGGAGCTCTCGGACTACTACAACGTCTTCATGTCCGACGACGACCGGCTCGCGAAGATCTGCCGCGATCTGAACCGCGCCCACCACGTCGACGAGGCCCGCCACATCCATTTCGGCCGCGAGTACCTGAAGGGCCTCTGGGAGCGCCATGCCTCGGGCTGGACGCAGGCCGAGATCGACTCCTTCCGCGGCTGGCTGGTCGACTACATCAACGCCAGCTGGCGCGACTTCCTGAACCCGTCCGTCTACCGCGACGCCGGGATCAAGGACGCCTATGCGGCGCGGGAGATGGCGATCCATTCGGCCGTCTCCCGCGAGCACCGCAATCGCGCTTCCGTCCGATTCCTCAAGAATCTCGTCGCCTGCGAGATCCTGCCGAAGGTGCCCGAACTGCAATGAGCGAAGCCGAGATCAAGCGTGCGCTGCGAGATTGGATCGTCGACCGGGCGAAGGACAAACCGGCCGAGATGCATGACGACACCCCCGTCCTCGAGACCGGGATCCTCTCCTCCCTCGACGTCGTCGAGCTGATCCTCTTCGTCGAGCATCTGCTCGGCGCCGAGGTCGACGTCGACGACCTGCAGGCCGAGTCGATCCGCGACGTGAACGCGATCTACACGACCTTCTTCAGCAAGGCCTGATTCCGCAAGGGCTGATTCCGCAGGGGCCGATCGGGGCCCGTCAGGGCTTCGGGAAGACGCGCTCGAAGGCGGCGCGGCGATCGGCCTTGCCGTTCGGAGTGCGGGGCAGATCGCCTTCCGCCTCGACCAGGCGGTGGGGCACCATGTAGCCCGGCAGCCGGGACTTCAGCGTCGACGTCACGGTCTGCTTGTCCGTGCCCGGCGCGAGGCAGACGAGCGCTCCGATGCATTTCTCCTCGACGACCGGGCTGTCGTTGAAGAGCACGACGCCGTCCGAGACGCCCGGTACGGCGAGCAGCGCGGCCTCGACCTCCCCGAGCTCGATCCGGTTTCCCATGTACTTGATCTGCGAATCCCGGCGCCCGAGGAAGACGAACGCGCCGTCTTCGGCGATGCGTGCGAGATCGCCCGTGCGGTAGAGCGGGTCGTGAAAGAAGTCGTGGCGCGGGTTCTGGAAGAACGCGGCGCGCGTCTTTTCGGGCTCTCCGAGATAGCCGTAGGAGACCGAGCGGCCGCGCACGATCAGCTCGCCCTCGTCGCCGGGGGTCGTCGAGAGCATTCCGTCCTCGAGCTCGACGAAGACCTCCATGTTGGTCCGCGCCTTCCCGATCGGCACGTGGAGCGTGCCTTCCGCGGGCGGGGCTTCGACCTTGTGCCAGGTGCAGTCGACCGTGATCTCGGTCGGGCCGTACATGTTGCTGACTTCGACATTCGGGAAGAGCGTCATCCACTGCCGGACCACGTCGGGCGGCAGGGCCTCCCCCGCCGCGATGACGTGCCGCAGCTTCGGCAGGCTGCCCGCCGAGAGCTTCCCCGAGCGCAGCAGGATGTTCAGCACGCTCGGCACGCAGAAGAAGCAGCTGATCTCCCGCGTGCGGAGCCAGCCGATGATCTTCGACATGATCAGGTTCAGGTCGTCGTGGATCAGATGCAGCGATGCGCCGGTCTTGAAGGCGGTGTAGAGGTCGAAGGTCGAATTGTCGAAGTAGAGCGGCGCATGGTTCGCGACGACGTCGTTCTCGTCGAGGCGATAGGTCTCGACGCACCAGTCGATGTAGTCCGTGATCATCTGGTGGCTGATCATGACGCCCTTCGGCCGGCCGGTGGAGCCGGAGGTGAAGAGGACGTAGGCGATGTCGATCGAGAGGTTCCGGTATTCGATCGGGGCATCACTCTCGCCCGGGGCCTCGTCGATGTCGACGATCATGAGTCCGGGCCGCGGCGGACAGAGCGCTTCGAAGGTCGCGCGACTCGCTGCGCTGACGATCACGTGCGTCGCACGCGTCGCCTCGAGGATGCTCTCGATGCGGGCCGCCGGGCTCCCGACGTCGAGCGGGACGTAGGCGCAATCCGCCTTCAGGATCGACAGGATCGACTCGATCGAACGGACGCCCTTCTTCATGAAGAACGGGACGAAGGCGCCGCGCGAGACGCCGAGGGCCGCGAGGCGCCGGGCCTGGGCGTTGGTTCGCCGGTCGAGGTCGCCGTAGGCGAGGCTCTCGGATTGACAGGCGACGGCGGTCTTCGCCGGAAAGCGGGCCGCCGAGGCCGAAAAATACTGCTGGATCAGATGGATCATGAATCGCTCGTCCTGCTCTCGTCGCGCCCTCGTCCGGTTCTCGTCCGGTTTTCGTCCGGTTCTCGTCCGGTTCTCGTCCGGCTCGCTCCGGAAGGTGCCCGCCCCAGCCGGTTTCGGGCTCAGGGCAACTCGTCCATGAGCCGGCCCCATGCCGTCTCGAGCTGCTGTCGGCCGAATCGTCGCAGAACCTGATCGCGCACGGCCAGTCGTCGCGGCGAGACCGGCCGATTCGCCTCCATCCGCGCACGGGCCTCGCGCTGCGTCGCGAGCACCCGCGGTCGCCGCCGACGCTCGAACCGCACGAGGGCCTCCGCAACGGGCCCCGCGCGAGACAGCTCCTCACAGAGCACCGCCGCGTCCTCGAACGCCATGGAGGCGCCCTGCGCCAGCGTCGGCGCGCTCGCATGGGCGGCATCCCCGACGAGCACGCAGTGGCCCCTCGACCAGCCTTCGAGAACCACCTCCCAATAGCGGGTCGGGATCAGCCGGATCGAATCGTCGATCGCGTCGAGGACGCCGCGTGCGGGCCCGCCGAACGCCGCGAAGGCCGCGAGCAGGGCCGACCGCTCGTCGCCCGCATCGACCCCATCGCCGGAGACACCTCGGGCGACCGGTCCCGGCCAGGCGACCGGCCCGGCGCCGCAGTAGATCTCGCCGCCGGCGAGCGGATGCAGGAGCAGCGTTGCGCCATTGCCGATCAGATAGACGGGATCCGGCAGGCGAACGGGTCCCGGGCTCACGAAGCGCCACCCGTGGAAGCCGTCGATCGCCTCTGCGCGATCCGGGCCGAAGAGCATCTCGCGCGTCGCGCTATGAACCCCGTCCGCGCCGACGACGAGATCGAAGCGGCGCCGCTCGCCGTCGCTCAGCGCCGCGAGCACACCGTCTGCCGCAGTCTCGAGCGCCTCGACCCGCACGCCCCAGCGCGGCTCCAAGGGCCGGACCGCCTCGAGCAGCACGCGACGCAGACGTGCACGATGCAGGCTCACGAATCCGGGCCACGGATCGCGGATCGGCACGCGGAACCGGTCGACACCGTCCGCATCGGCGAAGCAGACGGCCTCGACGCGCCTTCCGACCGCCTGCGCTGCGGCCCCGAGCCCGAAGCCCTCGAGCACGCGGAGTCCGTTGCCCGTCAGCAGGAGACCGGCACCGGCATCGTCGAGCGCCGGAGCGAGCTCGACGAGCGTGATCCGAGCGCCGAGACGCCCGAGACCCGCGCAGAGCGCGAGTCCTGCGAGCCCCGCGCCCACGACCAGGACTTCGAGAGGTCGAGCCGCCATCACGCGCGGATCCTGACCGACCGGACGGGACACTATTCGAGAACGAAGGTCCGGAAGAAATAGTCTTCGGTGTTGTTCGTGAATCCGACGTTCAGCTCGCCCGTCGCGCCGGTACCGTCGGCGAAGGGGTTCCCGGTCTGGCCGAGCACGATGGCGATCGCGGCGGTGTCGTTGCTCGTGGCGCGGCTGACGAACTCGACGACGATCGCATAGCGATCGCCGGCGAGGACCTCACGCCCGGGCTCGTCGCCGATGTCGAACTCCGTGAACTCCTCGAGCAGGACGTCCGGAAGGGTCGTCGTATTGACCACGATCGGGTCGATGAGCGAATGGGTCGGGTCGTCGTCGATCACCCCGCCCCCGTCGACCGGCTGCAAGGTGATGCGGATCGTGCCCGAATCCGTGGAAGGACCATCGGTGAGGACGATCCAGAATTCCTCGAGGCGCCCATCCCGCCCGACCGTGAAGGTCTGGGCGACCGCGGGACTGGCCTCGCGAACCACGCCGAAGGTGTCGGCGGCCGAAGGCGGGTTGAACTGGGCGTCGGCACGGAGGACCGGTCCCTCGCCGCTGCTCCCACAGCCGAGGAGGAACAGCCAGGCGACGATCGCACTCCCCAGGCCCAGAAACCGATTCTCGACGCGCATCCGCCCTCCTCCGACTCGCCGTGCTGGGCCGATCACGCGATCGGCTGCGGGTTTCGTCGGAAAATCGGGCGGTTGTCTTGAGTCCCTGCTCGAAAAATGCCGGATCAGGGCTTCTGGGAGCCGACGATCCAGGTCGAGAAGTATTGCGAGCCGCCGCCGTAGGCATGGCCGAGCGCCTTCTTC
>CAUJGH010000551.1 GCA_963169575.1 Myxococcota bacterium
CGCTGCCCGGCGGCGGCCGCTTTCCATCCGCCGTCCGCACGCGGACCCGCGCGCGCACCCGCTCCCGGACCGCATAACGCTCCCGCTCGGGCTCGACCTCGACCTCGAGCGTCCGCGGCGCGAGCCCGACGCGCAGCTCCGTCAGGCCGAGCCGCGAGGCCGGCCGCGCGAGATCGATGCGAGCCGTCGGCGCCGGCCCGTCGACGCGGCCGCGCACGGCGAGGACCGAGACGAAGACGTTCGGCGCGTGGGCCGGCAGGACCCGGAGATCGACGCGCGGATCGCGGCCGGAGAGCCGCTCGACGAAGGCCTCGGCGACGCCCTCGCGCTCGACCGTGACCAGCGCCGTCGCCTTCCGGAACGGCATCCGCACATGGATGCGCGCGCGCTCGCCCGGCTCGATCCGGCTCTTCTCGGGAACGATGTCCATCCGCTCGGAGTCGCCGGCCTCGGACCAGGCCTCGTCGGGACCGGGCACCCAGAGCGAGTCCCGGGTCGCGGCGACGCGGCCCGCATCGTCCACCGCCGTCGCGCGCACGAAGAGCTGCCCCGTCGCGACGAGCGGCGCGCTGCAGTCGTAGCGGCCGCGGCGATCCGTGCGCCCCTCGCAGAGCGGGCCGAGCGCGACGGTCTCGGCGACGTGTTCGTAGGCGTAGAAGCCACCGACGAGGCGCTTGCGATGGGAGTAGACCCGGCGCTCGAACAGATCCACGCGGACCCGGCCGCGAACCGGTTTCTTCTCGAGATCGAGGAGCGCGACGTCGACGCGCAGCGGCTCGCCTTCGCCGCGATGGGGCGCGATGCGCAGGCCGATCAGCCGCTCGCTCGGGTAGACGGGAATCGAACGTGCGATCGTCTGGATCTCGCCGTTCGGATCGCGAAAGGACATCTCGGCGACGACCTGCTGCGGCGCATCGACGGCGGGCAGCGGATCGATCTGCGTGCGTAATCCGCCGGCGGCGTCGAGCGTGAAGGGCCGGGCAGCCGGCGGCGACGGTCTCCCCGCCGACGCCGGCTCGGCTTCGAATCGATACTCGAAGCGTTCGATCCCCGCCTTCACGTCGCCGCGCTCGAATCGATGGTCCTCGAATCCGGGAACTTCGAGGGCGAAGAGCGGCCGGACCTGCGTCCGAAGCTCGACGGGCAACATCGAAGCCGGGCCGCCCGCGAGATAGGCGAGCGCGAAGTCGAGGACGATCGACTCGCCGGCGATCGCCGGCCGCTTCGGCCCCTGGAGCTTTCCGCGCAGGAGCGGCAGCCGGAAGGCCTCGACCCGGAAGCGGCTCGATGGGATCGCCTCCTCGCCGACGACGAGCTCGATCCGATGCTCGCCCTGCCGCGCCGAGGCCGGGATCGGCCATTCGCTCGTCGCCGTCCCGTCCGCCGAGAACGCGATCGGCGCCTCGACGACGTCGCCGCTGCCGTCATGGACGATGCGAAGCTTCTTCGGCAGCCGCTCCGCCGCCGGCCGCGCGAGCCCCGCGATGACGGGCTCGCGCAGGAAATGCTTCATGTGCACCGTCTCACCCGCGCGAAAGAGCGTGCGGTCGAGGACGCTATGGGCCACGGGAGACGGCACCGACCAACCGACCGGCACGGCGAAGCGCCAGGGCTCGATGCCGCGATTCCAGCTCGTGTGGACGAACGCGACGTCTCCGCCCATTTCGGCGCGCACGAGCAGGCCGCGCTGAAATTCGCCCCAGGCGCAGCCCAGCTTCTCGTCGTAGGCGTCCTGATCGGGCGGCAGGGCGTCGAAGCGCGCGATCCCCTCGGCGTCGGTCGTGGCGAGGGCGAGCTCGTCGCCGCGGCAATTGGTGATCGAGACCCGAGCGTCTGCGACCGGCTCGGCGCGATCGAGGGTCGTGATCCAGGCGAGCGAGCCCTGACGGCCGCGCTTGAAATGGACCGCGAGGTTCGTGACGAGGGCGAGGGTCGAGGCATGATAGGTCTCGTCCGCCCCGTTCAGTGCGAGACCGAGCACGCGGCTCTCGATGTCGACCGCATGCAGGCCAGGGCCCGGCAGCGGGATGCCGATCAGCTGTGCCTCGCTCCTCTCGGCCGGTTCGGCCGGTTCGGCTTGCGGGCCGCGGGGAAGCGAGAGCGCGACCGGCTCGGGAATGGAAGCCCCCCGCTCGCGCGCGCGATCGAAGATCGAGCGGTCGCCCGGCGCCCGCAAGATGCCCTTCGCATCCCGGCCGCGATAGCGCGGATCGTCGTCCGTCGCGCGCAGCCAGGCCCAGATCTGGGACGCGCTGGGCGCCGAGACCGCTGCGGCCGCCGCCGCCGATCGGATCGTCACGCCCTGCGGCAGGACGTCGGCCTCGAGTCCCCGGATCGCGACCGGCAGGACCGGATCCGAGGCTTCGAGAATGCCGAAGCGCCCCGAGAATTTCGCCAGCGGCGGCATCCCCGCGATCGCGATCTCGAGGCGCTTTGGATCGATCGGCGCGAGCGGGCGGGCCTGCTCATCGCGCAGCTCGCCCGGTAGCTCGAGCCGCAGGCGGGATTTCGGGACGAGCGCGCCGACGCTCTCGAAGCGGCTCGCGAAGGCACTTCGATCCGATCGATCCGACGGCGCGAAGGCGATCGCCGGCCCACTCGGCGCGTCGCTCGCAACGAGCCGGATCCGCGCAGCCGTCTCGACGTCGACGGGCTCACTGAAGCGCAGCTCGATCGGACGCAGTGGCAGACAGCCGGCCGCGGGCCGCTCGCGTTCGCAGTGGATCTCGAGGCCGAGCGGGGCCTTCGTCTTCCAGGCATGACGCTGGGCCTCGCCGCCGACGACGCCGTTCGCCGCAATGCCGGGTCCCCAGACGAGCTCGACTCTCGCGTCCGCGGGCAGTCGAAGCAGCGGCGCGAGCACGAGGTCACCGGGCTCGGGCGCTCGCCGCCAGACGGCTCCGATCAGCTCCGCCCGTTCCGCCCCTTCGACGCGCCGCAGCGCGATCGGCGCGGGCATCGCATCCGTATGAATCGAGGCGAAGCGCTCGAGGCTGCCGGGATCCGGCGGCGCGTCGACCCGCAGGAGGAAGCGCTGATCGAGCGCGATCGACGAATGACCCGGATAGGGATGGATCTGGAGGATCGCGGGCCCGCCCGTATGAAAGCCGAATTCGCTGCGGCCCCGGACCAGCGTCCCGTCGACGGCTGCGAGATCGGGCCGGCGCTCGAAGCGGCAGCGAATGCCCGCCGGCAGATCGCGCGCGAAGTCGTAGACCCATTCCCGCGTCGACGCCCAGCGCGCCCGCCCCGGCTCCCCGCCGCAATCGACCCGGAAGGCATCGGCCGAGACGCGCGGATCGCCGAGCGGGATCATGTCCGCGTCGAAGCGGGCGACGACCTGGCGCACGCCGCGGGCGAGCCCCTCCGGCGTGAATTGCGCGACGCTCGCCGCCGAGGCGGCCCCCGCGACGAGCGCGGCAAGAACCAGGAGCGCGGCCGAAGCGACGGCCCTGCGAGCCGCGCGTCGACGCTGCGCCCCGCGACCGGATCGAACGAGAAGGCGAGCGCCGCGCAGAGCCAAGGAATTCCTCCGAGAAGACGCGCCATCGCGAGGGCGCGGCGCGGCCGGTTGGTCACCGCTCGCGCCGCGCGGTTCGCTCCGCCGCGCTAGTCCATGCCGACCGGGATCGGCCGCTGGAAATGCTTCGCCTCGTCGGGCGGGACGATCAGGCCGTCGATGTGCAGATGGGCGAGGCGCCGGTTCTGGATGCGCCAGCCGCCCGGCTGCCGCGTCCATTCGTCGTGGTAGATCGTGTGGTGGCGCATGGGCGTGAACTCGCCGTTCGAGCGCCGCTCCTGGAAATGGATCAGATGGCCGTAGGTCCGCGCGCGTGCCGTGTCGCCCGCGAGCTCGATCATCGGATTCGACATGTTGTGCTGGGTGACGCGGAAGATCTGGAGGCCCTGCGGCAGCCATTTCTTCATCTCGGGCCAGGGGAGCTTCGTGCCCATCGGAACGTCGTAATGAACGATCGCGTCGGGCATGAAGAGCGCGTCGAGCTCCTCGAAGAGCCGGTGGTCCACACACCATCCATAGAAGTAGATCTTCTGCTGGATCTCGAGCAGGTCGGCGACCTGGCTCGGGGACAGCGGGCCGCACATGCGGGGCACGGACTCGGACATCGACGTTCTCCTCTCTTTCCATTGCATCTTCGCCCGCGCGGGTCGGCGCCGGCCCGCATAGACTCCCAGAAAAAGGAGCCGTGCGCATGAGCGTCGAATTCGGAGTCGTCGTTCCGACCTGGGGATCCTTCGGCGATCCCGGGAAGATCCGCCGCCTGATCCTCGCGGCCGAGTCGCTCGGCTATGCGAGCGTCTGGGTCGGCGATCATCTGCTGCTCCCCGACTACGCCGTTCATCTCTCCCCCGCGAACTGGTACGAGGCGATGAGCTGCTGTCTGGTCGGCCTCGGCTGGACCTCGAAGATCCGCTTCGGCACCGACGTCCTCGTCGCGCCCTACCGCGATCCGCGCCTGCTCGCGAAGATGGCCGCAACCGCCGATCGCCTCTCGGGCGGGCGCCTCACGCTCGGGCTCGGCGTCGGCTTCCTCGAAGGCGAGCTGCGCGCCCTCGGAACCGATCCGCGCCGGCGAGGCGAGATCACGGACGAAGTCCTCGTCGTGATGCGCCGGCTCTTCGAGAGCGAAGGCCCCGTCGGCCACGATGGCACGCATTTCCGATTCGACCCGGTCCACTTCGAGCCGAAGCCGCTGCAGCGCCCGCTGCCACTCTGGGTCGGCGGCAACGGCCTGCGCGGCCAGCGACGCGCCGCGCTGCTCGGCGACGGCTGGCATCCCCTCTTCCCAACCCCCGAGGAGTACGCCGCAGGGCGTGAGCGGATCCTCGGCCTGCGCGCCGAACACGGGCTCGGCGCCGCGCGCTTCTCCTTCTCCTATTCATGCCCCGAATGCCGGATCCTCGATGCGCCGGCCGCGCACGCGCAGGAGACGGGTTATGCCGGACTCGAAGGTCTGCCCGCCGACTACGCCTACGCCCCGCCGCCCCCGCGCCATCCGGATGGCCGGCCCTATTTCATCGGCACTGCCGAACAGGTCGCCGCCGACCTCGGGCGCCTCGCCGCCGCCGGCGCCGAGCATTTCGTGCTGCGCTTCTGGGCCGGCGATCCCGCGACCGGCATCGAGGACTCGCTCGAGCAGATGGAACGATTCGCCGAGCAGGTGCGCCCCCGCCTGATCCCGACCTGACGACGACCGAAGGCATCGCGCGGTCGCCCCTGCGCCCCGGACTCCCCCGCGCGGCTCGGCCGGCCTACCTCGCACCGACTTCGGGTCCTCCCCCTGCCCCGTTCAGTCGCCCCGCGATCGCTTCCAGCAGCCGCAGATCCGGCCGGGTCGGATGCTCCGGATCGAGGGCCTGGACGCAGACGTGGCTCGCCCCCGCCTCGAGATGGGCCTCGACCCGATCGACGAGGGCATCGAGATCGCCCCAGGCGACGAGCGCATCGACGAGGCGATCGCTGCCGTCGCCCTCGAGCTCCGCCGATCCGAAGCCCGCACGCTCGAGATTCCGGCGATAGTTGGGCAGCGCGAGCGAGCCCGCGATCGCGGCCCGCGCGCGGGACCGCGCCCGGACCGGATCGCTCTCGAGCAGCAGCTTCTGCTCCGGACAGAGCCAGGCCGACGGACCGAGAATCGCGCGCGCGCGGGCCGTATTCGAAGGCGGCGCCAGATAGGGATGGGCGCCGCGCGTCCGCTCGGCGGCGAGCGCGAGCATCTTCGGCCCCAGCGCCGCGAGCACGATCGGCGGCTCGCCCGCGAGCGGCGGCCCCGACCAGGGCGCGCGGGCGATCGCGTCGAGATAGGCGCGCAGGCTCGCGACCGGCGGCGGATAGGGGCGGCCGAGCAGGCCGGTCATGAAAGGCGCGTGGGAGACGCCGAGCCCGAGCAGGAACCGGCCGCCCGACTGCTCGTGGAGCGTTCGCTGCGCGCAGGCCGTGGCGATCGCCTCGCGCAGATGGATGTTGACGATGCCCGTGGCGACGACGAGGCGCCGGGTCCGATCGAGCAGATGGCCGGCGTGAACGAAGGGATCGCGGCCGAGAGCCTCGGGGATCCAGAGCGCGCCGAAGCCCAGCGCCTCGACCCGGGCGGCGAAGTCCCCGGCCTCCCCGATCGGCATGCCCTCCGTCCGTGTCCACACACCGACCCGTCCGATCTCCACTTCCGGCTCCCTCCTCAGCTCGCTTCGCCCATTCGGCCTCTGCCGCGCAGGCCCGCTGCGCGCGCCCCGCCGCGCCCAGCCGTGCCCCGGCTCGAACGGTCGCGAGGGACCGCCCCCGACTGCGCCGGTCAAAAAGCGGAGCCGAGCGCACCAGCGGGACGATCGCGAGGAAATCCCGTGTGCGCCCGCCCCCTCTCGCCCGAGGCCGGCCGGGCGCGGTACAGTCG
>CAUJGH010000552.1 GCA_963169575.1 Myxococcota bacterium
CCGCCCAGCGGCTCGGGATCACGCGGGTGCGATGGAGCATCGGGCGGGTGCTAAAGGCTCGGCTGTTCCCGACTCGGATCGAGCTCCCCGAGCGCGTGCGGCAGAGCTATTGCGGTCAGTTCACCAGCCGGTTCACGCGAAGAGAACGCACGAACCGATATTGCCTGGCCTGCTGAACGAAGTTCGCCGCAGCCAGGCTTCGCTCAGCGTCGACGCACAGGCATGTCCGTCATCATGACGGCGCGCGGCGTGCGGCGGGAGGCAATGGAACGGTCAAGCCCCAATCTTCGCGCCACGTATGATCGCATTGCTAGGGAACTTTGAGTCGGATGGTTCGGGGGCGGTAGAGGCCGGGAACGTTACGGAGCCGCTCGAGAACCGCCGGGATTTCAAGTTCGTTCGACGCGTAGAGGTTGCAGACCCAGGTGACGAACAGCTCGCCGCTCGGGGCGAGCTCGGGATGGGCCTTCCCGGCATAACAAAAGGGCTCGCCGGGTTCGGGATCCGGAAGGTTCGCCAGCTCGGGCATCTTCAGCAGCGGTTCGGGGGCCGACCAGGGGCCGCGCAGGTCCGTGGCGCGGCGCAGCCAGATCGTGTCGCCGCGATCTCCGTCTGGGGAGGCGGTCGGATCGGCGTAGATTGCGAGCCATCGGCCGAGGCCGGGGTCGAAATGGACGCTCATCTCGCTCGCGTCGTCGTCCATCAGGATGCGCGCCCGGTCGGGCTGCAGGCCGGGGAGGAATCGGCCGTCTTCGCCGAGGGTCTCGAGGGCATCTTCGAGCGCCGGTCGCCAATCGGCGAGTACGGCCAGGGGGAGGCGCGTGAGGATTCGCTGCGAGTGGCCGTCGGTGTGATCGAGGAACGCGAAGGCGTAGAGATGGTCGCCCAGGGCGACGAGGCTCGTGGCGGGCATGGCCTCGGCGCCGCGAGAGAGTGTCGAATAGCGGATCTGCCAGCGTGTGGGGGGGCCGGAGAATTCTTCGATCCGCGCGAGGTCGACGCCGTCGAGGCGGAAGGGGAGCTGGAACGGGCCGCTCGCGACCGCCGGGACGACGCGCAGGAGCGCGACGTAGACGACGTCGCGGACGGCGGCGGCGCTGATCGGCCAATAGTAGGTCGACTCGGCGCTCGGCTCGGGCTCGAAGAAGGCGCGCGGTGCTCCCGTCGCGTCCGATCGCCATGCATAGTCGATCTGCCATCGATCATGGGTGTCGCAGCGGGAGACCGCGATCGTGTTGTGGACGAAGGGATAGGTGCGCGCGCCGGGCGGCGCAGCGGGGTGCTCGACGAACGAGTCGCCGAAGAGCCAGAGGCTCTCTCGTCCGAGTGTTCCGGGCAGGACGACCGACGAGGCGGAATCACCGCCGAGCCAGCCGTCTTCGTCGCGGAATTCGGGCTGGCAGCCGGCCTGGGTGCCGAGGGCGGGCAGGGACGTCACCGGTCGCGTCGCGACGGGCGGGCCGGTGTCGCCCAGGCAGGCCGTCCCGAGCTGGATCATCGCTGCGAGAACGCAGATCGCGAATCGTCGAGGAATCACGAGCGGACATCGCTTCATGCGAGCCCTCGAATCACGACCGCGATTCCGGCGGCGCAGGCGAAGGCGACGACGGCGGGTCGCAAGCGGCCGGCATCGACGCGGGCACGCAGTCCGTGGCTCGCAAGGAGTCCGAGCGCGACGGCGGGCGTCAGGGCGAGGCCGAGCGCCCAATGCCAGGGCTCGACGCGTCCGGCGATCGCGAGCGCGGCGAGCGAGAGGAGCGATCCGAGCAGGAACGTCGCGCCCAGCGTCGAACGCAGGACGGGACCGGGCTCGTGCTGATAGAGCAGGGCGAGCGGCGGACCACCGACCGAGGACATCGTGCCCATCAGGCCGGCGACGCCCCCGACGAGGGCGGAGGTGATCGGTGCCGGGCGGAGGTTCGAGGAGAGGACGCTCATGAGTGCGGCGACGACGACGAATCCGCCGATCCAGGTCGCGAGCGCTTCGGGCGGGAGCAGGGAGACGGCCCAGCCGCCGAGGGCAGCGCCGGGAAGTCGGCCGACGTTCGTCCAGAGGACGCCTTCGCGGTCGATGTGCTCCCGTTCCCGATAGGCGGAGCCCGCCGTCATCGGCAGGGCCAGCACGATCATCGCCGCAGGCAATGCATCGGGCTGCACGATCGCGGCGACCGGCGCGGCGATCACGTTGATCCCGAAGCCGATCGTGCCCTGGACGAGAGCGCCGATGGCGACGGCGACGAAAAGGACGAAGAAGGCGGGCGGGGCGATCGGGAGGCCGGCGAACGTACTCTCCACCGATCGCTCCTCCGAATTCGCGGGTCTCGCTCGCCCGATGGGAGATCGGACGTGGTCGCGGCGGGCTGCGTGGGGCGGAGCGTACGGAGGGTGGGGGCGCGAAGCCAGCGTCGGTGGCGGTTCGCCGAGCTCGACTTCGCGAGCGGGGCCTCGGGAGAATGATTCGGGCGCGCGACCGAGCGCTTGGCGGCTGCGTCGTCTACTTCGTCAGGACGCGTCGCGCAGCGCGTAGTCGACCGGGAGCTCGATCGTCAGCGCGCCGTGCGGCGGCGCAGGAGAGGGC